>CAZJOQ010000066.1:0-17252 GCA_964547625.1 uncultured Nitrospira sp. | reverse complement strand
ACAGTCGCGTATCGCTTGAATACATGCATGTGCATCATCCATTAAAATGCTGTGCACGGACACGTACTGCGCCCCTATGCCAAACTTTGAAAGGCCGTTAAAAAGCTTCTGTACCGTCGCGATAAGGACTGCCTTACCATCGAAGAATTCATCAGGAAGTTCATTATCTGTGGTGACACAATTGATTCCAAACTGCGTCGCCTCTTTCGCAGTTTGTTGGACTAGAACATTATTCGGGCATAGATATAGCGCTGGCCCTTGGCCTTCGTTGAGTTTTGATTGAAGCATGAGAAGACCGACCAGGGTTTTCCCCTGGCCAGTATTGAGCTTCAATATAATGTCTCTGCTACTTCTTCTGGACTTGTGCCATTCTTCAAGGACGCCTTTTTGGATTGGCCGCAGTGGACCTTTGTCACTTGCTCTATCCAATCTTTCATAGAGTTCGATCGGGTCGATAGACTTTTCGGTTGGTTTCTTCGACAATCTCTTCTTGAAATCAACCATGTGTTCATTCCTCAAGGATATAGAACAATTAAACCCGATGGGCGCCTATCGTATACCGAACGTGTAGGAGGCTCAATCGAAGTGTAGGAAGGGAGCAGGTCAGAATTCCAGCTACTCGCGCAACACCCGTACCCAGTCGAACCAGGATCCCGGGAGTTGCACATGGCCCAGTATTGACCGTTGATTTTTATGGAAAGAGTGGCATCTGAGGCCGAAAGTGCAATCTGAGATGGATCATGGATCATGGATCATGAATCGTGCATGGCGCTCAACTCCGGGTTTGGCTTTCCCCTCCAACACCATACAAGCCTGTCGAAGGAACCCAAGCATGCGCCAGTCCCCAGACATCTGTTGCTCAGTCATCACTCGTGCGTCAGGACTCTGCCTAATGCGCTCAGCGCCCTCCATCATGCCCTACCATCGCTTCGTGTCAAAAAGAAGGAGGGTGGGAAGTTACCTCCCCACCCTCCTCCGAATCTATCACGATCTCAGCCGAAGCGTGACACCACCGCCAGGCTGAGGCGTCGTTCTTAGGGGCTGGTCACCTGCATGTGAATGCTACCGGTGTCAGGCATCGGCGGATTGATCGTGATGGTATACGTCTCCGAGGTTGCCAGCGTCACGGGCTTCAGTGTAAAGCTCGACGCTGAGCTCGTTACCCCGGTTTGCAAGATACCGTTCGGAGAATAAAGGCTCACGTTTACATTGCCAATCTTATTTTGGCTAACCTTGATCGTCACTTGCTCGTTCGCCGTACCCGTAAATGTATAGCGTCCATTCTGTCCGGGCCTACTGATCATGATAGCTCTCGGAGCCGCGTTAACTTTCAGAGAATCCGTTACCTCGGTTGAGAGTGTCATGGTCATTTTCCCGGTATAGTTGCTACCCGGGTCAACAAGAATCGTGTACGTGCCGGTAGTTGGCAAGGGGTTTTGATCTTCGAGCGCCCCACCAGCTGTACCCACAGCTGTGGAGGCAAGGATGGTTCCTTCCGAAGTCATAAGCGTAACCGCGCTCGAAGTGATGTCCACTGAGGTCAGCCCAAGGCTGACCCATTGGCCTGCCTTGCCATTGAACGTATACCGGGCGGTCTGACCGGGCTTGGTAAGACTAACTGGAACCGATGGACCATCAAGGGCCAACGTACCGGTGACTGGAGTAGAAAGCGCGAGCGTCATACTGCCGGTATAGTTACTCACCGGCTCGACCATGACGGTGTACGTCCCCGTTTCCGGCAAAGCCGTCAAAGGATCGAGACTGCCGCCGCTCGAACCAATCGTGGTTACTGACCATTTGCTGCCGTCCGGCTTCAGTATGGACACGGTGCTCGTGGCAATTGATACCTCGGTTAGACCAAGATTCACCCATTGGCCAGCCGTTCCGTTAAAGGTATAGCTTGCCCGTTGGCCCGGCACTGTTAGGGTTGGCGTTACCGTCACTTGGTCGATCATGATGGAACCGGTCAGTTCCGGAGCGTTATACAAGGCGAGCCTGGCATGACCGGTGTAACTTAGATCCGGATCAATCAGGATTGCATAGGTCCCGGTAGTCGGAAGGACCTGCCCCGTGATCATGACCCCTCCATACACGAACGAGGTCGGCTTTCCCAATGGCATTCCATCTGGTTTAAGAATCGAAATATATCCACTTCGAATTGTCGCATCGCGTAACTGCACACTCACCGTTTGGCCACGCTCGCCCGAGAATGTATACCGAGCATTTTGCCCGACTCGTTTGATATCAACCGCCACCGCAGAACCTTGGGGGGCGATCTCGCCACCTAACTCGCTTGAAAGTGTTACGGTGGCACTCCCCGTGTACTCGCTGATGGGGTCGAGGAGAATCGTATAGGCTCCCGTCGAGGGCAACTCGACAAAGTCCAGACTCGCTCCGTTCATCTGGCTGGAAGAGATCAGACTACCCGTCGCATCATCCGTGAACTTATAGGCCGTCGTGGATGTTTGGACCTTCGTCTGTGAGGAGAGCTCTCGGTGCGTAGTCGCATAATAGTTCTTCACTGCTGACGCCTGAGTTGGCACCATGGCACCATCCGGCCCATACACCATCACCCTGAACTGCGTGAGTGAAACATCGCTAAAGCCAATGTTGATCCTTTGGCCTTCCGTGCCGTCAAAAATGATGACGCCCTTTTTCTTTGCAGTCTTAATAGCGGCTGTGACAGGTTCCCCTCCAACCACAATACGACCGTTATATTCGATGTCACCTGCCGCGACACCCTCTGGCAAGACACTTTCTCCAGCATAACTCGTACCGGACTCAATACTGAAAACGACTCCTGCTGATACGAGCGCAAGCGATACCGATACCACTGCTACGCGGCACTTCCCCCACGGCCATAGGCTGCCCATAGTCGCCCTCCTATTCCAAGTTATGAAAACAGACGGCCCGATATGGTTGTCTTCTTGCTTCGTTCCACTCTCAATCTTAGTCCAACGGGCGGACTCTACCCTTTTTTGTATCCACAGCGCAAGCGCCCAAGGTCCTCCTTAAACAGTTCTTCGTGCGATCCCCTCTTATGGAGGGGATCGCATACATGCGACGTGCCGCCTGTGATTTCAGCTATCGTTGAAGAAGATCTTAGAGGTGGACAAGCAAACGTCAGAGAGAGGAAGGCTTTATCCTGATGATTTTAAAAGCAAGAAGGGTGGAGATTTGCCTCCCCACCCTTCCCAGTCTACTCACAAAACTCACCTAGGGACTAGATTAGTCCTTCTTACAGAAGCTTCGCTCATAATTGATAATATGCCACGCTTCGTCCTCGGTGATCGCGGCAGGAATCAAAGCCACCATGCCCGTTCCGGGGCTGCCGTTCTTGATAACCCAGAAAAGCTCGCCATCTTTCCGCTTCTTGTGGAATTTACAGTTCGTGAAATCTCGTGGGCTTGGGTTCAGAATCTTACCAGCTTCGCCTTGTCCGTCACCGGCCTTACCATGGCAATTGAAACAAGTGCCCTTCCCGTCATACAGGGCCTTGCCTTTGGCAATGCTGTCCGCATCGGCCTCGAACTTATTCTTCAAACCTTTCGCCTCGGCCATCTGATCGGCCGGAACTCGCGACTTCAATGGATCTTTTTCTTCAGCTCCCACCACCGAGACCGAGAGGAGCATAAGCGCCGCGCTGACACTCAAAAACTTGGACAGATACCCCATTACACGTCCTCCTTTGTGTTAAACCCACCAGCCTGAATTCAGCTCCAGACCGCCGACTCGTATTTTTCGTTCTCTATAGTCAGATAAAACCATCAGACTATATCAACGCCTCTGAATTTCTGTCAAGGAAACATCCCCTCTGATACGCTCAACCGGGCTGTTCGGCAACCGGAACGCGATCACCTCGGGCCTTAAGTGTGCCCTTCGTGTTCTCTCCTATCAGCCAGATCAATCGTATGCCAACAGCAACCGAGAGGGGCATGAAAAACCTCGGCACCTATGTGATTAACCATTACCTTGCTCCATGTCTAGAGCAATTTCATGACACCTTTGCGCCCCACAGAGACCAACTCTGCCTCATCCGCTGTTGCGAGAAACTACGCTTACTCTCGAAGAAGGGGAACTTGTGGTGGGTGCTATCGTTTTAACACAATGTCGCGGGCCACTTTTCCGCTTGGTCCAAACGGTTTTTGCGGCTTGCCGTTCAATTCAGCTTTAACCCCTCCGGCGTTGCCGAGGGTTAGGATGAACTGATCCTGCCCCGTCCAATGGGACTTTTCGCCAGGTCGGAGCAGTGATTCCTGAGGGCTTCCATTATCGATCTGGACGACGACCCAACTTAACTCCGTGGCTTCGAGATCCAGCACAAGCTGTCCATCACCCTGATCCCCTGCAGTGTTCAATGAGAGTCCCGCCAATGGGCCATCACTGCCGGGAGACACGGTCGATCCCGTGGACACCACGTGTGGCTCAAGCCTAGAAACCGGCGCAGCAGATAGGGTTGATTCGTGCTTTGGCAGCGCTTCAGTCGTGGGTTTTGATGTGCCGGCAGACTCATCGTTTGGCTTGGAGGGCTCCACTGCACGTTCCGGCTCGCGGGCACTCGATTCCGGAAGATCCTTGACCGCTTGAGCCGTCCGTTTCCCCGCCGAAGCTCGTTCGGGTGGACCATTCCGAAAGACAGCCGATTGCTCTCGGCTTAAGAGAAAGATCAACGTCAGGACCGCGATCCCGATCGCGATGGCCACCGCCTTTCGATTGGCCTGGCGCTTCCGATCTTCTTCGACCTGCCGAATCTTCAGCCGTTCTCGTTCGTCCTGCTTCTCGTAGAACGATCCAGCGGATTGGATAAAGCGATGAATCGCATCCTCTTCATCCAGCCCCAGTGATCGAGCATAGGAGCGCACAAACCCCCGAGCGAACACCTGGTCGGGTAGCTTGGCGAAATTCCCATCCTCCAGCGCCTTGACGAAATCCGTACGAATGCGGGTTTTGGACGCCACCTCATCGATGGTCAACCCTTTGGTCTCTCGAACTTGCCTGAAGAATTCGCCAACCGACTCCATAGGTCTCCTACTTCAATCGAGCCAAGAGTTCCGCTGCCGCCGCCGCCAGATCTCCGCCTTTGTCCATCGTGGTAACTTTCTTCAGCACCTCACGGGCTTGAGTTGCGTAGCCCAACTTATAATACACCCGTCCAAGCTCAAGATGAGTCATAGCTGGCGGGACGCTCGGAGGGCTGGCCGAGACCGCATCCTCAAACGCCTCCATCGACCCCTGAAGATCGCCCTGATGCGCAAGCGCGCGACCGAGATGGAATCGAGCCAAGTCGGGCGTCGGATACAGCGGATTCGCGAGCGCCAGCTTATAGGACGCAATCGCGTCATCCCACCGATCCTGATTCGCAAGGACTTGTCCGAGATAGGTATGTGCTTCGGAATAGGACTCATCAATCCTAATCGCCTCACGAAATTGCTCTTCGGCGAGCGGCAGCTTGCCTTGAAGGGCATACACATGTCCTAAGGCGTACCGTGCCTCTTTGTTGGTCGGATTCAACTGGACGGACTTATGGAACGACACGAAGGCTTTCTGACGATCTCCGGGGAGACTCGCCACACCTTCTTGATAAAAGCCTTGCGACTTCCGCAAGGCGTCCTTGTCGCTTGCACATCCGACCAGGATTGTTATGAGTCCTAAATATATCGGCAGAAAAGACCGATTCATTCGATCCCACCACCCGTTCGCCCTGGTCATCGAATATCCTCGAAATGTGTCAACCGCTTGAACTCTGAGAACCGAGCCTGAATCTCTTTGTAATCCAGGATTCGCAATCGGTCAAGACTAAAGGCTTCTACTGTAAACGACGCCATGACGCTTCCAAAGACGATCGCCTGCTTCATCGCCTCAGACGAGCGATTCCCCGTCGCCGCCAAGTATCCCAAGAATCCTCCTGCGAAGGTATCGCCCGCTCCGGTTGGATCCCGTACATCTTCAAGCGGAAACGCCGGAGCACCGAACACCTGGTTGTCATTGAACATGAGGACACCGTACTCTCCGCGCTTCACGATCAGATGTTTGGGACCACGTGAGAGTACAAGCTTCGCCACTTTCACCAAGTTGGAATCTTGGCCGAGGGCTCGAGCTTCGCCGTCGTTGATGATGAGGACATCGACCTTCTCCAACACCTTCCAGAGCGCTTCTCGCTGACCATTGATCCAGAAATTCATCGTGTCGCACGCCACGAGGGCCGGGCGTTGAACTTTCTGCAGCACATCAAGTTGCAACTCCGGATGGATGTTCCCCAGAAACAACACGTCCGGCTCCCGATAGGCTTCGGGGATCTGAGGCCGAAACGTCTCGAACACATTGAGCTGTGTATCCAGGGTATGCGCCTCGTTCAGCTGATGCGTATATTCCCCTTTCCACCGAAAGGTTGCGCCGGGGCGCCGCTCCAACCCCGTGAGATCGATCCCCCGACTCTTGAGAAACGCGACATGCTGTTGGGGAAAGTCTTCTCCAACCACGGCGATGAGAGCCACCGACGTAAAAAAACTGGCGGCTGTTGAGAAATACGTAGCCGACCCTCCAAGGATTTCGGTCCCTTCACCGAAGGGAGTCTTGACCGTATCAAGCGCAACCGATCCGACAACGAGCAATTTCCCCATGATTAACGGACTCCTTTCTGTGGGCTCAGCGCACGGTCAATGAGCACGGCGAGCTTCTTCCGAGCCGCTGCGGAAATTCGTTTCGGCGCCGTGAGAATGGCATGATCCAACGTTCGATGGCAGGCGCACTCTATCGGATGGGCAAAGGACGGCATCACCGCACCAAGTATCTGTTTCGCTAATGCAACATTCCGATGGAGCGTGGACAGTACCGCCTCGACCGTCACGGCCTCTGCAGTTTCGTGCCAACAGTCGTAGTCGGTGACCAACGCCACGGTCGCGTAACACAGCTCCGCTTCTCGAGCCAGCTTGGCCTCGGGCATATTGGTCATCCCGATCACATCGACCCCCCATTGCCGATAGAGCCGTGATTCCGCTTTGGTCGAAAACTGCGGCCCCTCCATGCAGAGATAGGTGCCGTTACGATGCACCTTGGCTCCGGCTCGCTCTGCGGACGCGAACAGCACCTCTCCCAGCTCAGCACACACTGGATCACCGAAGGCAACGTGCGCCACGATTCCGTCCTCAAAAAATGTCGACGTGCGGTGCTTCGTGAGGTCGATGAACTGGTCCGGCACCACAACATCGCCTGGTGCAATCGATTCCTTCATGCTGCCGACGGCACTGATTGAGATGACGTGCGAAACACCAAGAGATTTGAGCGCAAAAATGTTCGCCCGATAGTTGATCCTACTCGGATTCAACAAATGGCCGCGCCCATGCCTGGAGAGGAAGGCCACTCGAATACCCCTGAGCGTGCCTACTGTAATCGCATCGGAGGGAGTTCCGAAGGGCGTTCGCACCCGAATTGATCGGGTTGCTGTGAGCCCTTCAATATCATAGAGCCCGCTTCCCCCGATCACACCGACCGTCGCTTGCCTCGTGCTCTTCTTCGTCTTCATACAGATCCTTTTCCCAACGTAACCTGCTGCAACACAGCGGATTGTGCTGGTTCTTTCAGCGTCCTCAGGAACTGCTCCATGAGTGCGATCACTCGTTCTGCTGTCTGCTCACAGGACTCGCTCTCCTCGATCGACAGCCATGCGACTCCAGATTCCTTTCGGAACCAGGTCATCTGCCGTTTTGAAAAACGCCTCGTATCGCGCTTGAATCGACGCACCATTTCTTCATAGTCATACTCATTCTCCAGAAACGCTCCGACCTGGCGATAGCCGAGCCCTTTCATAGAAGCAAGCTCGCGCCCGTATCCTTGGTCAAGCAATGACCGCGTCTCTTCTACCATTCCGTGAGTCAGCTGCCAATCGATTCGTTCTTCAATCCTTTGATAGAGCGCTTCCTTGTTTCGCTGGAGTCCGATCAGAAGCGCCGAAAACAGGTTTTCTTGAAACCGATGTTCATCGTGCATGATCGACATCGGACGGCCTGACAATCGGTAGACCTCCAGCGCCCGCATCACCTTCGATTCATCATTCGGATGCAGCCTGGCTGCTGTTTCAGGATCGACGCGCATCAATTCGGCATAAAGCCCGGCTCTGCCGCTCGCTTCTCGCAACTTCTTGAGGTCTGCCCGCACAAGGGGATCGGCCTGAGGCGCCGGGCAGAGGCCTCTCACCAACGTTCTGATATACAACCCTGTGCCACCAACCACAAAGGGCAGCCGGTTGGCCGCGTACAGCCGATCGATTTCGTCCAAGGCAACGCGGCGATACCACCCGGCATTGAACACCTCGTGGGGATCGACCATATCGAGAAGCCGATGCGGCACACCTTGTCGCTCTGCAGCCGTGGGCTTATCCGTCCCGATGTCCATCCCACGGTAGACCTGACGAGAATCGGCCGTCAGAACCTCGGTATCGAAATGTTTGGCCACATGCGTCGCGACTCGACTTTTTCCTACAGCAGTCGGGCCCAGAAGCACGACTAAGGGACGGTAATGGCGTAGATGGTCTGGAAGCATACATTCACGCAAGAGGAACTGGTTGTCGTATCCGGGGATCTTGATTCTCTCCACTCACCTCATTCGCCTTTCTTATCCATGATCGTCTACCAGCCGACTCGTCCAAACATTTTCTCCAGCGCATCCGTCGTGAGACGGAACGATGTTCTTCGCCCGTGCGGACACGTCGTAATCTCTCCTTCGCTCTGCCATTCCTCGACCAACGCTTTGATCTCTTCCAGTCTCATGGGACGCCCAGCGCGCACGGCGCCATGGCATGCCATCGAAGCCAACACTGAGCGAACCCTTGCCTCCAGACTCGCAAGGCTGTCCCATTGAGTAAGATCCTCGAAAAGGTCCTGAAGGAACATGCCCGCATCGATTCGACCAAGACCAACCGGCGTCGACCTGATCAGCACCGTTGACGTGCCGAACGGCTCCATCTCCAACCCCAACTTCTCAAGATCGCTCTGGTACCGCTGCAGTAAACCAACCTGAGCCGGGGACAGCTCAACCGGATCGGGGATGAGCAATGCCTGGGCTTCTATCTTGCTGGTTGTCCAGGCTCGGAGCAGTCGTTCAAACAGGACACGCTCATGAGCAGTATGCTGATCGATCACAGTCAAGTCGCCGCCGACTTGCACCACAAGGAACGTTCGATTGATCTGTCCCAGCGGGATTACCTCAGTTGATGGCACGCGAGCATAAGGCTCTGCCGCTTCGCTTACGAACGCTAACTGAGTTTCAGCGCCTTCCCATGCGGGCGACGTCGACTTCGTCTGGGGAGACTCGGGCACGAGTGAGGGCCCAGCGACGGAACGAGAGCTGTGAGGGCTGGTACCGGGGGATCGGGCGCCCTCGCTCGAATTATCTGTGGATTCTCCCCTGCTCAATACCTGGCGGACGGCCCGTCGGACGAGCTGATGAACGGTTTCGGTGTCGGAGAATCGCACCTCCCGCTTGGAAGGATGGACATTGACATCGACACGATCTGGATCGATCTCCAAGAACAGCACAAATCGTGGATGACATCCCCTGGCAACGAAAGATCCGTAGCCTTCTCCCACGGCATGAGACACCGCCAGGCTCCGAATCGGGCGACGATTCACAAACAACTCTTGGGGTGTGCGCGATGACTTCGCGTAAATCGCATCGACAATATATCCTTTGATGGCAACACCTGCCAGCGCGGCCTGGAGCGATACGCATTGATCGAGAAACCCATGCCGATACACCTGTGCGATCCGGTCCATTGCTGAAAGCACCGCCGGATAGTTCATCATCTCCTGGGCGTTGTGCGTCAAGCGGAATTGAATGGACGGCCAAGCCAGCGCCGCCTGTTGCACCACCCGAGTGATGTGCGAACATTCTGTCGCAATGGATTTCAAGAATTTTTTACGCGCCGGCTGGTTATGGAACAACTCCGCCACTTCGATTCGAGTCCCGGTAACGGGAGGCGCGTCGGCTATCCTTCCGAGCAGCCCACCCACGACCTCCAACTCTGTTCCAACATCGGCCGAACGAGTCGCCGTACGTAAGCGGACCTGTGCCACCGCGGCAATGCTCGGCAGGGCTTCCCCTCTGAAGCCCATCGTTTGGATAGACCAGAGATCTACATCCGACTGAAGCTTGCTGGTCGCGTGGCGGTAAAACGCGCGAGGTGCGTCCTCCCGACTCATCCCCTCTCCGTCATCAGTCACCCGGATGAGAGAGAGGCCACCGTCCTTCACGTCAATCGTAATCGCGCGGCTCCCTGCATCAATACTGTTTTCAAGAAGCTCTTTTACGATCGATGCGGGGCGTTCGACAACTTCTCCTGCGGCGATACGGCCAATGACCTCTTCTGGCAGGATACAGATCTTGCCATGGCCGTCAGTTGTCAGCACGGCAACACGCTCCTCGTGAATGCTGCGATGGTGGGAAGGGCAAGACGTCGCGCGACCGCGACGGTCATCGGATTTCGGCCAACTTGTTCTTGGCCAATTTTGATTCATCCGATGAGGGGAATTCTTCGAGCACTCGCTTCAGATTTTTTCTCGACTTCGTGAGATCACCGGTCTCAGCCGTGGCCAAGCCAAGCTTATAGAGCGCGGCGGGTATCTTTTCGTTGCCAGGGTATTCCGCCACAAGAGAATCGAACGTCAGAATCGCTCGCCCGTAGTCTTTCAGATTGTAATACGAATCACCCAGCCAGTACTGCGCATTCGGTGTCAACGAGGTACCCGGGAAATCCTTCACAAATCGTTGAAACCCGGCCACCGAGAGCTCGTAATTCCCGTTGAGGTAATCATTATAGGCCAGATTGAACGCCGAGGTTGGGGTAATTCCAGTGACGATCGCCACCGATTCGGCCGGCGGGATCGTCTTCACGGGTTTGACGGCACGAGGCTCAACCGGAGGATCCACTTTCGCCGATGACCGGCTAGTCGTGTCTTCTAATTTGGCAAGGCGATTTTCCATTTTCTGGAAACGGGTGGAGAAATCATCAAACCGTGCCTTGGTTGCCTCTGGATCCTTGATCCTTTCGATCGCCTCCAGCCGACGCATCACCACATCCATCCGCTGACGATCCTGCTCCTGTGTTCTCGCAACCGCTGAAAGCTGGTTACGAGCTTCGATGAAGTCTGCATGTCGTGCGCATCCGACAAGATCCGCCACTGATATGGACAGTCCGCATACGACAAGACCAGACAGCATTGGACGAACGCCCATCGTGTTAACGCGCCTCCTTGAGTTGTGTTAACTTGTCCGATGCTCTTCCTGCCTCTGCACTCCCAGGGTACAGTGTGACCACCTGGCTGAAGGCCGACGAGGCTCGCTTCATATCCTTCATGGCTAAATACGCATACCCTTTCTTCAGGAGCGCGGCGGGCACCTTCGCACTGCTCGGATAATCGATCTCCACCTTGTCATAAGCATCAATGGCTTTCTGGAAATCTTTCTTGCCGTAGTATGACTCGCCCAGCCAGAACCGCGCATTCGGCGCGAGATTCGAGTTGGGATATTCAGAGAGAAAGCCGGTGAACCCTTGCCGAGCGCCTTCGAGATCTCCGTCTCGAAACATGGACAAGAGCCGGTCATAACCAACCTGATCCGGGGAGTCGGAACCTCCCTGGGAGAGTTCAGACTTGAATGACTCTTGAGGCGGAACGATCGTTGTTTTAGCAGTCGCCGCCCCCAATTCAGCCGGAGCTGTTGCACCTTGCTCACCATTGGCTGTAGGCGCGTTAGATCCGGTTGAATGCTGCGCTGATTTTTCCCCCAGTTGAAGCGCCGCAGGTTTACTTGAAACGTGCTCCACCGTTTTCGTCAGCGCGTCGATTCGGCTATCTTGCTCGTCCAGACGAGCGGTGACCTTCTTCCCCACGATTTCAAGCGCTTTGGTCACAGAGACCACGCTTCGATTGATATCCTCCGCATGCGCGGCTGTGGCCTTTGAATCGGCTTCGATCTTTGTGGTGAGGCTTTTGGCGGTCTGCTCACCTGCACCCACCCGATCATTGAGACCAGACAACGCTTCCCGAAATCCTGTCAACGCCTGATTGAATTGAGCGAATTTTTGAGAAACTTGTTCGATCCTACTACGGGTTTCTGCTGACTCCCGTCGTTGTTCATCGAGCTTCGCGTCCACTCGTTTCGTGAGACTTTCGTTCGTACGCTGAACAACCTCAATGATGTCCTTTCTGAGTGCTTCCATAGCTTTTGATATTTCATCGAGCCTGGCTGAAACTTTCGCATCCTGAGTCTCAAAACTCTTCTGCACCCAGAGGTAACGGGTACTGCTATCGGTTTCCAGTTTTGTCGCAAGCTGCTCCAGCTTTTTTGTCTGTTGCTCCAACTGCGCCGAACGATGTTTGAAGTCATCTTGCCTAGCCTGGAGGTCCTTTGCCAAATGCAGTGCCTTTTCCAGTTCTCCTCGTAGCTGCGGCAATTCCTGTTCTCGTAACGTCGAAAGTTCATGGCTCTGTTTCGCGCTTGTCTGAGACAGCTGATTCTTAAAATCTTTTTCCGTTCGTTTGAGGTCAGACTGCTGTGCGACACAGCCGGGCAGTATCAGACCTATCATCACGACACCCAGGAGGAGACTATGAGTCACTGATCGTTGGAGCGGCATATCTTGACCTCTACACAGCCATCAGCCATCTGGGCACGTTCCGGCGAAACATGACCACGCGCGCGTCAATTCCCAGTCCGAACAACGAGGTGTCCCCGACGATTTTTGGAATAACACGATTCGACATGTTCTGTGCAGAACGGCCGTTCTTTACCATACGAGACGACCGACAGATGGTCGGGCGCCACCCCTAGCTCAACAAGATAGTTCCGCACGGCTTTCGCGCGCTTCTCGCCCAACACCAAATTGTAGGCTGACGTGCCTCGTTCGTCGCAATGTCCTTCGATTTTCAGCTGTATGTCTGTGTTGGACTTGATCCATTCCGCATTGGTAGAAAGCGCGTGTCGTCCATCGTCCGTGATCGAAAAACTATCATATGCGAAAAAGACGTCCCGCAGTTCTGCCGCTGCCGATGCGATCTGCTCGGCCCGTATTTCGGCCAACTGACGAGCGGCGGCACTCGGATCGGATTTGGCCATCAACCTATTCCCGTTACTCCCGGAACCACCGGTGCCGCCGAAACCGCCGTTACTACCTGCCTCGCTACTGAGCCGTTCTTCAGAAGGATCACGATCTAATCCTCGCAAACTACTCGAATCGTTTCGACCAGAGAATGCGGTGTCTGGAAAATTCGGGCTGACCCCTCCTCTTCTAGTTCCTTCCCTCGTCGTCCCACTCTTGGCCATCTCTTGTTGAAAGGCTTGGGCATCCCCACCCGATTGAACCGCCTTCTTTGAACAGGCAGGGGTCACCACAACGAAAATACCAAGAAGCAGTGGTAGATAACTGGCTGGTAACTTTTTCATGGGATTGATTCCCTCCTGTAGGATATCCCCTCTTACATACAGCGGAGGATGATTGCCGTCAATGCCTTCCCAAAAATCACGATGCGGGAGACCATGTCGGTGCGCTATTGTGGGTCCCTGTGAATGTGACGCGCTCGAGATCTTTGCCGTCTGCATTAATCATGTAAATCTGGCTCTTGCCATCCGCCGTCGAGCTAAAGACGAGATGGCGCCCATCCGGCGACCACGATGGAGAATCGTCCACTCCTGGCCCAGTCGTCAACTGCATGCGCTTCTGTCCATCGGGCGTGATCAAACAGAGCTTGTATTCCTTCTTGAGAGTCCTGCACACATACGCAATCCAATTTCCTCGAGGAGACCAGGCTGGAGCAGCATTATAGTCCCCATCGAAGGTCAACCGACGCACATTCGCCCCATCCGCACTCATGAGGAAAAGTTGTGGACCCCCACTCCGATCAGAGGTAAAGACCAATTCTCGCCCAGAAGGGGACCAGGATGGAGAAAGGTCCCCTCCTGCATTCGTCGTCAGTCGCAAAACAGCCTTTGTGCGCGTATCCAAACGGTACAGTTCAGCATTTCCCTCATGGCTCGACGAATAGGCGAGAAAATGCCCATTGGGAGAGAGCGCTGGGGTGATGTTCAGCCCTCCTTGCGAGACCAACGTCCAGCGCTTCCCTGTCGCGAGTTCTATCATATCAATTTCTTGTGTGTTCCGATTACGGTAGGCGGTAAAGACGAGAAACCGACGATCCGGGGACCAGTGTGGCATCAGGTTCAAGAAACCATCAGTCGTTACCTGACGAGCTTCGAACCCATCATAGTCCATCACGAATATTTCACGAGCTGCTCCCTGCTGCGATACATAGGCGATCTTCGTCCGTGCAATGCCGGGCTCGCCCGTGTATCGAAACACCAACTCATCCGCGAATCGATGGGCCATAAGCCGGACCACCGACGTTGAACCCGCGTACCGTTTTCCGCCGACCACCTCATCACTGCCGGCGTCATATACATACCCATCCATACTAACATCTGGAGTCTTGGTGTCAGTCTTCATCCCCACTTTCCCCCACACAATCACGGAGACTCCATTCTCTGCAGCTTGTTTGAAGGAGGGGTCTGGCTCTCCACCCCGACCACCAGCCTTGATACCAAGATTGGATAGGTCAACGAGGGAAAATACCAAAGAGCGTCGCACATCCGCCATGAGCACTTCCTCGATACGGCGACCCAGTTTTGCTCGTCCTTCGGGCGACTCTGGACCACCGACATGGTCAATTCCCACGACCCCCAACGGAATCTTCTGAAAATCCGGCCTCGTGGCTTCAAGAAAGACATCGGCGGCACCGGATTCGATGATCCACATGAGACCAAGCACTGCACAGAAACCAACGATGGCACCGGTTCGAAACATCATGATTTATCCTTGGGACTCCCCGACGGTGAAGGTGAAATGGGCATCGAAATACGCATCGGTGATTTCATGGGGGAAGCTGGGTAACGGGATTGCGCTCAGAACCGCCCGTTTCCCTGCCAAATCGTAGTACTCATTTCCAGAGGACTGTTCGATGGCTACTCCGGTCACCGTTCCGTTTCGATGCAGTCTGAATTGCACAATGACGACATAGACCTGGTTAGTCACATCCAACGGAGGTGCACTCCAAAACCGACTGATGCGTTGGCGAACTAACGCGAGATAGGCATTCGATCCGGGAGCCATCCCTGGGACTTTGAGAGTTGTATCAACTGCCTTTGAACTTGGCACCTTCGCCGCAACCTGCGGCACAGGCTTGACTGGCGTCTCCGCCGGAGGTGTTGGGGGAGGTATCTCCTTAGGCAACTCAAGCCTTTTGATCTTCGTGAGTTCCTCATCCAATTCTTGCGCCGATTCTTCCGTTAAGGATGGTGACAGGGGGGTGACCGCCTGTTTTCCCGCCGATTCCTTCGTCTCCGCCACAACCGGAACTGACGGCAACTTGATGGCCGGCGCTTTCCTTGGAGTATCCTCCGGACTGATCTCTCCGAGCTTTGGCGCGTTCGGAGGCAACTCAATGTCTTTCAAGACATCCCGCATAATGTCATTCGACTGTTTAGCCGAAGGGACCGGAGGAGGGGCTGGCGGGACGTTCACAGGTGGGGCAGGCTTGGGTTGTTCCACTTGATGGGACTGTTCAAGTAGTTTTGATTGCTCAACTACTCTGGGTTGTTCAACCGGTTTAAGCTGTTCGATGGGCTTCGGTGGCTCAACCCGTTTTGACTGCTCAACTGGTTTAGGCTTTTCAGCCGCCTTAGGTCGCTCCACTTCATTTTTGACCGGCCGATTCTTCTCGGGTTCAACAACCTTCGCCGGAAGCGTCGGGAGACTCGCGAGGGAAATTTCGATGGAGGTCAGCGGCCGCTCACCATGGCGAGGCAATCGGACCCAGGTTAGCATAGCCAGTATTCCTACATGCAATACCAGGGACACGAAGACAGCACGGCCTAAGCGACGAGCTAGTGTCGCCTGCCATTCATCGCCCGCAGACATGCCAGCTGATGTCCAAGCCTGCACCGTAAACCTTATTCCTACTGGTTACTTGGCGGGGGCCGTGTTATCAGTGATTCGTTCTGGTCCGGCAGGATCCGTCACCATACCGAGCTTCTCGATACCGGCTTTCTTCACTCCGTCCATCACCTGAACCACGACTCCATAGGGCACGTCGCGGTCGGCGCGTAAATAGAGCGACACATCAGCATGTTCGGCCTTTAGAGTGCGCAACTTGCGTTCCAGCTGATCCACACTCACTTGATCTTTGTCCAGATAGAGGCGTTGATCCTTTTCAATGGTGAGCACCGCTCGTATCTCGGGCTTAATTGTGTTAGTCGCGGAAGTCGGCAGGTTGATATCCATACCACGATACAGCATAGGCGCCGTAACCATAAAGATGACGAGCAACACAAACACGACATCCACAAGTGGAATCACATTGATCTCCGCCAGGAATCGACGTTGCCTCGTCTCAAAAATCATCCCTTAACCCCAGCAGAGGCAGAACCCGTGGGCTTGCCCTGGGCCGGGATCAAGGCCAGCAGCTCGACGACGACGGAATCCATCTGCAATGCAGTGCGTCTGATGCGTGTCAGAAAATAATTATAGGCGATGACGGCAGGAATGGCTGCGAACAATCCAGCGGCGGTGGCAATCAAGGCTTCTGAAACGCCAGGGGCAACAGCCGCGATGCTCGCTGTGCCTTGTGCCCCAATTTCTCGAAACGCATCGATAATCCCTAAAACCGTTCCTAAAAGACCGACGAACGGGGAAATGTTCCCGGTGGTGGCAAGAAACGGCAGATACGATTCCAACTTGGAGATTTGCCCCTGGGCGAGATGGGCCGCCGTCCGTTCCATCACATGTCGATCAAAGATCATCGAGCCACTGTCACTGAACGTGGTCGGAATTTGATCCAACCGCTGGATCACGGAATGGAAGATTTTCGCGCAGGGACTTCCGGCCGTCTGCGGCGCGTTTCGCGTCACCTCCTCGACATCTCGTGCCCGCAGCAACAAGGCCATAAACTGACGGTCTTTGAGATCGACCGCTCGATAGGTCGCCCATTTGTAAAAGATGATCGCCCACGAAATGATGGAGAATCCAAGCAGCACCAACAGAACCACCTTGGAGATGACCCCAAGCGATGCAATGATTGCCAGCGGACCGGCTTGAAACATACGAGTCTAGCCTCTCCCTCCTGAGCTTTTAGCAGTTCGTGGCAAATTGGATTGTACCAAACACTGAGGAAAATGGCGGGGCCGACGGGATTTGAACCCGCGACCTC
>CAZJOQ010000065.1:0-17307 GCA_964547625.1 uncultured Nitrospira sp. | reverse complement strand
TGTGCGTGCCAAATGGGCACCCAGGGCGGGATTCTCTACCCACTGATCGTTCGGCCACTCCGAATCGAACCCTGGGGCGTCGAGGAGGGTGCAACGTGTGATCTCGTGTCACCGTACGGGTACGGCGGGCCATTTGGGTGTGGGGCTTACAACATCCAAGAATTTTGGGCCGGGTTTGACCAGTGGGCACGGACTATCCGCGCGGTCTCGTTATTCACGAGATTCTCGCTGTTTAAGGAACAGCTTATCCCGTTTTTCGGCGACACAATGGTGAAGGGTCCCTGTGTGATCGTGCCGCTCAACCAGGAACCCAACGCCATGTTGGCCGGCTATGCCAAGACCGTTCGGGAAAATATACGCCAGGCCGAACGAGCGGATGTGACCCTCGAGCCGGATCCGGAGTGCCGGCGCCTGGACGAGTTCTTCGCCGTGTATTACTCGGCCATGGATCGGCTCGGGGCGCGGCCGATGTATTACATTCAGAAATCGATTATTGAGACGCTGATTGCCCAACTACCTGCTCATGTCGCACTGTTCCATGCAATTCGCAATCAACAGGTCGTATCGACCGAACTTCTGTTGCTCTCCGAACACTACCTCTATCCCTTCTTAGCTGGGACGCTCGAAGAGGGCCTGCAGCTCCGCGCCAATCCGTTGTTACGCCATGGAGTCAATCTCTGGGGCAAAGCGCTGGGCAAGCAACAGGTTGTCCTGGGCGGTGGATATTCTGGAGAGGATAGTCTCCTGCTTTACAAGCAGCGGTTTGCCCCCAACGGGCGTGTCCCATTCTGTGTCGGGACTCGAATCCTGGACGATGATACGTATCAGACCCTTATCGGCAAACGCGCAACCTGGGAACGCGAACAGGGTAATCAGTGGTCATCGGCTAACGGATTTTTCCCAGCCTATCGTGGGTAAACGCTCCCTCTATGCCAACGATGAACGATATGCTCTCTGAAGCCATCATTCGACCTGCCAAAGCGCAGGATAGCGACGCCATCGCGGCCCTGATGCGCGAGGGGGTGAGTGAGCAAACACGACGGATCACGATTCTGGGGAGTCCGTACCTCGCACGATTCATCGCCGATGAACTAGCTGGGAACAAGAATGATGAATACGTGATGTGTACCGTACGGGAGCGGGTTGTCGGCATGTGCAGCTGGAGACATACTGATACTGCCTTGCATCTCAATCATATCGGTGTGGCAGCGGATATGCGTGGGCAAGGATTGGGTGCCGCCTTGATGCTGGACGGGCTCCGCCGAATCCGTCGGGCATCGCAGCACGAGGTCAGTACCGATGTGTTTTTCGACACTCCCCGCACTCAAGCGTGGTATCGTTCCTTGAGCATGCGGTCAGAAAAGCATGTTTGTTGGATTCAGGTACCGCTCCGCCTGTCAACATCCGATGGTGAGCGTCGCTGTACCATTTCCGGGCTTGAGGAGGCCGCGGCCGATCATTTCCGCTACGGATTTTCTCACGTCACCCTGACGACGAACTCCGGGAGCTATCAAGTCGGACGACTGGGCCCTGACCTGTTTCGGGTCGGCACGTTCGCGATGCTCCTGGATCCTGCCGCAATCCAAGGTCTTGCGCGCTTTGATGCTGAACGACAGCTGGTCTGTTTCGGTTCTGCAGAGGACTATACCAATCTGTCTCCCGGTACCAACTCAGTTGTTGCTGAAAGTGAACGACTCAGTTCATCCTGGGTCACTGTTTTGAAAAACCTAGAATCGTCGCTGCCTAGGCGGCGACATATTTTCCAATCCATATCCCGTTAGAGTCTAATCACCCTCTTACTCCATAGCTGGCAACGACATCCTCGCATCTACCCTCATGCAGGGAAGGGAGGCTTCTCATCTAACAGTACGTACACACGGCTGACACATATCAGTGGCATCGTGCTAGCACCCCAGACCCGTCCGTGAATCTTCCAAGGCTTCATCACGAGCAGCCTCGTTTGGCAACTTTCTCCCGTTGATGAATCGATCAAACGCTCACGCGTTTCTCAGAAATCTCACTAACTAAGTAGTGACGACCACGCAGAAGGAGGACAGCTATGCAACTTTCTATTATCCGTCCAACCCTTCCATCGATGAGCGAAATCATGCAGCTCGTCGGACCGAGTTGGGAGTCAGGCACTGTCACACTCGGTCCCATCGTCAGGGGCCTCGAAGAGGAAGTATGCCAGCGGACCGGCGCGGAATACTGCGTGGCGCTGTCGTCTTGTATGACCGGACTGATGATGATACCTGGAGCTCTGGGATTGCCGCAGGGGGCAGAAGTCATCGTGCCGTCGTTTACCTTCGCTGCAACGGCACAGGCCTTGTTGTGGAATGGGTTGATTCCTGTGTTCTGCGACTCTGTGCCAGGAACATGCACCATCGATTCCAACGATATCGAACGGAATCTGTCTCCGAAGACGGGGGCGATTTGCGCGGTGTCGATCTTCGGGTTGCCTCCCGATAATGAGGCTTTGCTTGATCTGAGTAAGCGAAAAGGATTGCCCATCTATTTCGACAGTGCACAAGGGCTGGGCGCGACGTATCAAGGCCAGCCGCTGGGGGGATTCGGCGCCTGCGAAGTATTTTCGATGAGCCCGACGAAAGTTGTGACGGCGGTTGAAGGAGGATTGCTCACAACCAATGATCGAGCCCTCGCGGAGCATATTCGGTCCTTGCGGGACTATGGTAAGGATCCCGTGAAGGGGGAGGAGATGCTCCATCTGGGCCTGTCCGCTCGAATGAGCGAGCTTCACGCGGCGGTCGGGTTACTCTCCCTGCGAATGATGGACGAACTGGTGAAGGCACGCCAGGAGCTCATTGCAATCTATCGAGATCGGTTGGGCACACTCCCTGGCTGTGGGGTCCAGAAGTTTCCGGCCGATCGGACGACGAGTGGGAACTATTTTGTGTTATTTGTCACGGATCGTGCGAAGTTGAGTCGTGATGAGACCTACGAGGCATTGAGGGTAGCTGGAATTCAGACGAAGCGATATTTCTATCCACCGGTTCATGAGCATGCTCTCTTTCAACGGTTCCCCAATCGTGTGAGTGTAAATCTCCAGTATACAACGAAGATCAGCCGGGAAGCCCTCGCATTGCCGTTGTACTCACACACGACTCTGGAGGAAATCAATCACGTCTGTGTACAGGTCGAGCACTTACTTGGGTAGGGATGACCGATCGAGAATGTCAGTTTGCTTGATGGAAGAAGGATGACTTTTGTGCGGGCGAAGTTGTTTAGAGGCAAACGGGCATTGCTGACGATTTTCCTGTTGCCGTTCGCTGGCTTCGTTGGTCTCTACGGACTAAACTGGCTCATCCTTCACCCGGAGTTTGTGACGGTGATTCGCCCGCATCCTCTATTTGAAAGACCGCAACCAGCCGACGTGATCGTTGCCTTGGCGAAAGAGGTCGAGCGTGATCGATATGCGGCATTGTTGGCCGAGAGAGGGTTGGCGCCGCGACTACTTTCGACCTTGGTCGACACGGCCTGTCTCCGCGAACGTGGCGTGCGTGAGCTCTGCACAACCGGCGTGCGCAATACCGTCGATGAGGCCTTCACCATGCGTCGTGTGCTCGCTAGGGAGGGGATGCATCGCGTGATGATCATCACGTCTCGCGACCATGTGATAAGAACGGCGGCCATCTTCTCTCTCGTCTTTTTTGGAACTGGCATAGATGTGAACGTCGTTGCTACCCCACTCGGTGCCTCCCCGAGCGTGCCATCCGTTCGAGAGATCCAATCATTCATCCCGAGCTTAGGGGGTGCGGTACTCGGTCGATTTTCCCCAGAACTGTACGAAAAGCTTATGCAATACCGCAGTGAGTTTCATGATGGTCGCCCCAACTCCAACGCAAGATGGTTGCATAACTTCCATTCGTAGCCGCCTACTGCAGCTTGCCTCACAAGCAGAGAAACAATCTTGGCCTAAACTCTATCTCTGACCGGTAAGACTATTGCTATGATCACATACTTGCTCCGATTCCGTCTTCTTTTTATTGTCACAATTGATTTGGGACTGATCGGGCTCGCCAATTATCTGGCTTTTTGGCTCAGGTTTGACGGGATCATTCCAGATTGGGCAATGGGGCTGTTCGTACAAATACTCCCGTTATTGATGGTGATTCGACTGCTGATCTTTGTCACCTTCCGGCTTTATCAGGGGGTGTGGAAGCACACAGGCATCTGGGACCTCAAGAACATTATCGTCTCCTCAATCTTGGGAATGGCTGTGTTCTATCTTGCCGTTCGGTGGGGCAGTGGGCTCGAAGCGTATCCGCAATCCATTTATATACTGGACACGGTTCTGCTGATTGTTCTCTTAGGAGGGGTGCGTCTCTGCCGTCGACATTTCCATGAGCGGCGGCGTTCCAACCGCGAAACACGAGTGGTCATCTACGGGGCCGGCACTGCTGGCGAGAGACTGGTCAGGGCCCTGAAACAGAGTTCAGCAAATAAATACGAACCAGTTGGATTCCTCGACGATGATCCAGCAAAAAAGGGCAAGCGCATTCACGGCGTGCCAGTCCTTGGCGGCCGCCAACAGCTTGCCCAGATTATGGCAGACGTTGCCCCGCAGGTCGTTTTGTTGGCAATACCCACCGCCAAGCCCAAGGTCATGCGCGACCTCGTGAAGCTGTTCGAGCCGCATAAGGTGCGAATTCAGACGGTGCCGAATCTCCAAAGCATCCTCGATGGTCTCGTCGAGATCACACAGATCCGGAATCTGGCGATCGAAGATCTGCTGGAGCGGACTCCCGTCGGACTTGATGTCACACCCATTCGTCGCCTCATTACAGGCAAAGCGATTATGGTCACAGGGGCAGGCGGCTCAATCGGATCGGAGTTGTGCCGGCAGATCGTGGGGCTTAAGCCAAGCCTCCTGGTCCTGTTCGAGCGGTATGAAAACAGCTTATTCTCAATCCACAACGAACTTGTTGATGGTGGGTGCGGGATTCCTGTTTTTCCAGTTGTGGGAGACGTCGGAGATGAGGTTCGCGTTGAGAGAGTTTTGGAAATGTTCAAGCCAGCCATCATCGTTCATGCAGCGGCGCACAAACATGTGCCGTTGATGGAGGCCAATCCTTGTGAAGCGGTGAAGAACAATGTGCGTGGGACTCGGATTGTTGCTGAGGCGGCGGGCCGTTGCGGGGTCGAACAATTCATTATGATCTCAAGCGATAAAGCGGTGAACCCAACCAGTACCATGGGGGTGACGAAGCGGGTAGCGGAGCTCGTTGTGCAAAGTTTGAAGGAACAAGGCAACACGAGATTTATGACTGTTCGATTTGGGAATGTGTTGGGGAGTAACGGCAGTGTGGTGCCGCGTTTTCTTGACCAGATTAAGACCGGTGGACCGGTGACGGTCACACATCCTGAGATTCGTCGGTATTTCATGATGATTCCAGAAGCGGTGCAACTGGTCTTACATGCTGCCGCGATCGGTGAGCCCGGTGCGATCTATGTCTTGGACATGGGGGAACAGATCAAGATTGTAGACTTGGCCCGGAATCTCATCCGCCTGGCGGGATTGATTCCAGATGAAGACATTCCTATAACGTTCGTGGGGCTTAGGCCCGGTGAAAAGCTGTACGAGGAATTGGTCGGGTCTGAGGAGGCTGTCGAGCAGTCGACCCTCGGCAATATTCTGAAGGTCAAATCGAGTCGTCCTTGGACTTCCTACGCAGTAATGCCGCGAGTGGCTATCCTGGAGCAAGCCGCAGCTCGACAGGAAAATGATCTCGTTCTTGATCTTCTTCGTGAGTTGGTGCCAACCTTCAAACCCACGGAAGGCTGTGTCATTCAGGAGGAGACCGAACAAGTCTTGTCAGGCACAGAAAATCCACTGATGAGTTTCGGCGGTCGTGCCAGAAAAACGAATGCGGGTATTCTGAGGTGAGCCCGGTTTGACGGACGCATCAAAATTAGGCACAATTTGCTCACGAGGAAGTGTGGTGTAGCGCCACGACGACGGTTTGCTCTCGAGTGAGCTCGGCAGGCTGTACAGCTTCTTAACGCTGGTTAACGCCCAATTGCCTAGACCGCCCGTGAGCTCGAGATTCACCGCAATCGGCTTTACAAATGGCAGAAGGACATCTGGCCGCTGAATTGGCTCGGGTCATCAGGAGCGCGACATTTTTGAAAGCCCACCCCTCCTTGCACAGAATGGCGCCCGCGACCGGCGAGACGCGGGCTGGAGTTGTATCAACGGATTCAGTTTTTGGGTGAATAAAGATATCAATACAAGTGAGGCAACCATGAGACACACCGTTATCAGATTGGTCGGTCTTGCGTTGATCGCGATGGTTCTGGCGGGGGCTGTCACGACCGCGTACTCGGAACTTCAACAGACATACCGGTTGGGTCCCAATGACGTGATCCGGGTGCAGGTCTTTGGCGAAGACGATCTCTCGGTGGAGCGTGCTGTGGACGGCGACGGCACGATTACTTTCCCGCTGCTCGGCGCCTTGTCCGTTGGGGGTAGAACCGTCCAAGAGTTTCAGGACGAGTTGACGGCTCGGCTTCGTGCAGGGTATGTACGACACCCGAAAGTCACAGTCTTCATCGTTAAACACCGTAACTTCACTGTGAGTGGGGAAGTCAGGAAGCCAGGAGGCTTTGAATACCGAGAGGGCGTGACCGTCCAGGAGGCACTCGCTCTTGCGGAGGGCTTTACTGAAAAGGCCAATCGGAATGAGGTGATGGTTACCCGTCTAAACGGAGGCAGTGGCCAAACTGTTCCCGTGGCGCTCGATGCGCTGGTTCTGCCCAATGACTTGATTATCGTGCCGCAGGCCCCTAGGCTCTACTTGAATGGAGAAGTGAGGCGCCCTGGCGACTACATGTACGAGAAAGGCTTGACTATACACAAGGCGATTACGATGGCCGGGGGCTTTACGGAGAAAGCGTCGGAGAATCGGACCAAGGTACTACGAATGATCAATGGGCAAGAGGAAACGATTCCTGTCAAGCTCGACGACCTCGTCCATCCGAATGACATCATTGTGGTTCCACAACGGTTCTTTTGAACGCCGCGTATCACCGCATCTATGAAGGGAATTGTCAACTAAACTGGTTGCACGCACAATAGAACGAATTGATCGATCAGTGACATCATCCCTTATGTATAAATCGCATCCTTCTAAGTCTAAAACATCTGCGTTCACAAGAGCCGGTAGTGGACTGCCTTGCCCAGATGATGACCGAGGCAAAACAAATTGTGGGTAAGGCCTTGCAGCGTCAGAAACTGTGGAGCTTGAGCTGAGGAGAAAAAGCCGCGCATGTGCCCTTCCTTGTTTCCGAGCCGGTTGATGCAAGGCCTTGGCGCACTCATCCGCGTAGAGATGATGGAGAAGTTCGACGGATAGCATGACCGTTTGAAGTGCCAGCGTCGTCATTCGCCAATTTCAGGTCAGGGGTTGGGGAGCTGCTGAGCCTTCTTGCTCACACAAGAGAGTGCGATCACGCGCATTGCAGGTGATCGGTTCGCATCGTTCGGTGCAGAACTGAAAGTCCCGGATTCTGCGTCGGTCATCTTGCTTGGGTTGGCTTTACCGAGCTGGGGTGTGTGGAGCTCGAGCATTGAAAACACCCAGCTGAGTCTTTCCTAGATCACGCGAGTTTCTCGAAGGCCAGCTCGATCTCAGATCGGGCTGGCCTTCTTTTTGGGGTCGGTCACAGCCATGATCAAGGCTAAGGAAGATGGAAAAACCTATCAAGGTGAGGTCGTCTCAGGTAAGATTCTCACCACTAAGGCCACGACTTCTTGAGAGCCGTAGACGTAGGAGATAAATCATGCCGTCTGTACATCTTGTCAGAGAGGACGTGGGTGCTCCCTCGATTGTGACGAGTGTAGCTACTTCTCCCGTCAGGGTTTGGAGCTATATCGGGGCGAGTGCCCTGTTGCTTGCACTGATTGGTACGTGGCTGGTCTGGTTTTCAGCGTTCCTTCAGCGGAGTCTTCTCGAGGACGGGATTCGAGCTGCCTGTCAGCGTGCCATGCCGGATCAGACTGAACGATGCTTTGATACCGTGATGATACAGCGCGGAGGGGCGCGACGATGACGTGCTTACGGCGCCTGCGCGTCTGTGGCATTGTGTTACTGGTTCTGGTTGTCCTGCCCGCGCCGAGCTGGGCGCAAGGTTCTGAACCCCAATCCCGACCTCGTGTAGAGCTGTCACTCAGGTCGTGGTTGTACACGGCGGGTGAAACACGATGGAGTCATGACGCGTCCGGGCTCGATCCTCGGCTGGGCGATCCGACGTCCAAATTGGTGTACAAGGACAACGACACCCATATCATCGAACTGGGAGGGCGGCTCAATTTCGGTCGTCGTGGGTTTCTCCAGGCTGAGGGTGGCTTCTCCGTGTCGTTTGATCGAGGTCTCCTCGTTGACGATGATTTTACTGCGGTGACTGGACAGCAAATCTTCTCGCGTACGCATAGCGATATCACGGGATCAGGCACTCAATACGGCAGTTTCAATATTGGGGTCCGAGCCGCGGAGTTCGCAGGATCGCGAGGCTATCTGGATGTATTTGGAGGATTTCAATATTGGAGGACTCGGTACGAGGCGACCGGGGTTCGACAAGTGATCTGTAACCCTTCGGGAATCCCCGGCTTGTCTTGCACGCCGAACCTCAACTTGCCGGGTGTCGTGGCGATCACCAATACGACGCATTGGATTACCCCAATCCATATTGGGGTCGATACCGAATACCGGGTCACTCGTCGTGTGAGTCTTGATCTCAAGGTCTCAGTGAGCCCTGTCAGTATCCTCTACAATGAAGATGTGCATCATCTTCGCTCCGATCTGCAACAGGACCCGAGTTTTTCGATGTGGGGGGTCGGTGTCAGTGCCAATGCTGGGGCTGGTGCGAAACTCTCCCTGACAGGAAATCTAGCCCTCACAGCCGGCTATCGCATCATGTGGAACCGCACGTATGCCGGTGAGTGGCAGAATCATCCAGTCGGAGGTGGTTCTGAAACAGTTCCGCTTACCGAGTTCCAAACTATCCGCCATGGTGTTCTCCTCGGGCTGACGGGTTCTTTTTAGCCCCCTTGAAAGAGCACAGGCGCTAGCGCCTCGAACGTCCCGAAGGCAGGGTTTCTTCTTCGTATTCCAAGAAGAGACGCTTAGCCTCAGGATGGAGATGGGTAGGGTGTCCATACGGGATTCCCAAGGTCCTGAAGAGCGGTGTCAGTTTTCCGTTGGGATGCAGATAACCAGCCCTAAGTGGGACCGTGCGCTTGCTGTGCCGCACCAGCCGGCAGGCTGTAGGCCGGATCGATGTCAGCCAATCAGCAATGTCTTGCGGATTTCCGATCGAGGCAGAGAGCAAGAGCAGTTTGGCCTGAGACGGGCAAAAGATGATGGTTTCTTCCCATACGACTCCGCGCTCGCGATCGGCGATGTATTGTGACTCATCGAGAATCACCAGTCCCAGCGTATCTAGTCTGACGTCGATTTCACCGCTGGCGGCATCGTAGAGCAGATTGCGCAGAATTTCCGTGGTCATAATCAGCAGCGGGGCTTGGCTGTGTTCTTGACGATCCCCGGTCAAAATGCCGACTTTGTCCGGTCCAAACAGGCGAGAGAACTCCGTATATTTTGTATTGGACAGGGCCTTGAGTGGGGACGTGTAGATGACGGTGCGATTGTCTTCCATAGCGCGGCGAGCGGCTTCGATGGCGACGTAGGTTTTTCCGCTTCCGGTGGGTACGCTGATGACGACATCGGTTTCGCTTAAGGCAGACAATGCTTCGGTCTGCCACGGGTCCGGCACGAACGATTGTGGCTCTGGAACGCCGATGCCTTCCAGCCAACCTGTGAGCGAAATAGCCGGTTCAGACAACGCCGGCACCGGTGCCGGCGGAGTGGTCTTCTTCCGAGTGATGGGTGGAGGGTGCTGGCTGCGTTGCCCGCCGGACTCTGATTGAGATGGCCGCGCTTCCAACAGGGCCTGCAGATCGGATTCCAGCCCGGCGCGATTGTGACTCGAATGTTGAAGCAGCAACTCGATCAAGCGTCGCTTTCCGGTGCGAAACTGCCGATGCACACGGCCGCGGGCTAGACGATGCAAAAGAGCGACAGGTTGTCGAGCGAGCAGTTGTTCAAGTTCCTCGGTGGTCATGTGCTTTCGCTCACAAGATGAACCGCTGACCGGAGGCGATTCCTGTCAGCATCCTAACCTGCACACGTGTCAGATTTCCAATTCACGGCAGTTCCTCCAAGACCCCGCGTCGGATCAGTGTGAGTGCGTTCGCCGCGGAGTCAGCCAAGCCAGGATGGGTGCCTTTCAGTGTCTGCAATTGTGAGAGGAACTCGATCGTCCTGGCAAGCAGCCGATAGATATCCCCCTCCGCCATCGTCGTGAGTCGACAGAGTCCGATCCATGTGAGGGTCGGCTCCGCCACCCACCGCTCCGCCAAGGCCGCGACATCTGCGCGAAGGAGTGGGGGATCTTCATGTGGCGCAAGACTGTCGGCGAGCTTGCGAACCTGCCTCAACAGCGAACTTAATCCGGCACTAATGCGTGGAAATGCCCCGGGGCGATCATCGTCGTGGGCCAGGCTGGCCATGATACCGGTGAGGAGAGACGGGTCCGCTCCGATGAACGCTTCGGCGCGTATCAGCTCCGTGATCAAAAGCGAGTGATCAATGCGAATCAGTCTCGCCCATTCCCCATCAGCCGTCAACTGTGCGGTCGACGTGAGATAGCCGAATGTTTGCAGCACGGTCACACGCTCTTGAAAACGATGCCATAAACTGGCTCGCAGGGCTTGAATGGATTTTGTGTGACGGTGTTGCTCCTGGCGAAGTCGGGAGGCGGTGGGAAAATCTTTCTGACAAGCTAGCCGGGATGAGCAGGTCGGGCAAGAAAAATCGCCCAGAGATTGCACGATGGCATCCGGCAATATTTCCACCGAAGGTGAAGCCAAGATAGGGAGAATGGGCAAGCGGGGAGGAAGGTCTTCCAACTGTTCGCTGAGCCGATCAAAGCTGTCTGCTGAGCACCAGGGGTACGTGGCAAGCTCTGCACAGTCGTAGGTTCGATCGTAGACTTCTCGCACACTCGTGACGGGGCATTCTGTGACGGCGCCATCCGGCCGCAACATGGTCAGCATGGAGTTCTTTTGGCCTTTGCTCCGATACTGTCTGAGGATAATTCCGCGCCCCTTGTGAAGCCCCACGACTCGTCCCGGTGTGAGAAACGGCAATCGCGCGGCGATTTCCGGTGAGTCTGAGCGGTGTGTCTGATGTCGAGCAGGACGGTGCCTCCGCACGCGATCGAAGGTCTGCCATTGCGTGATCCAATCCGTGCACACCCGAGGGCCGAACGGTTCTAGCTGCGTCTGAACCAGGTCCAATTTCCGTTCGAGGAGTTCGGCTCGTTGGTTGAGTTGGAATTGCGCAAAACTCTTCGCCAGGATTCCTTGAATGTGCTCGTGTGGATGGGCCTTGAGGAGGTTCAGCACCATTGGATAGCTGATGGTAAATTGGCTGTCGATGGTTTCCGGTTGTCCCGTCAGCCCTTTGGTCAGCACGCTCAAATCGATATAGGGAGAGGGCGTGATCACTGCAAAGCCTACGTGATCTTTTCCGCGGCGTCCGGCTCTCCCCGCGATCTGTTGGACTTCGCCGATCGTCAGATCGGTGAAGTCGCGTGACTTGCGGATGCTGGACTGGGTGATCACGACTGTGCGGGCTGGAAAATCGACGCCTGCCGCCAGGGTGGTGGTTGCGAAGACGGCGTCAAGATGGCCCTGTCGCATCAGCTCTTCGATCGCGATCTTCCAGGAGGGAAGGTGTCCGGCATGGTGGGCGGCGACACCGATCCGCTGTACGATGGGAATGAGGGGGTGTTCGGCAATGCTTGGGTACTGCGCAATGACTCGTTCGAGTGCTGCGCCGATCGCTTCTTGCCGAACCGGAGGAAGGACGAGTTCGGCATGGTCGAACGCCTCCATGGCTTCATCACAGGCACGGCGTGAGGTAAGAAATACGATCGCTGGCGTGAGATGTTTGTGGCGGAGGGCGGTGACCAGGTCAACCGGATGGATCGACGGCGGCATGCAGCTTCATTCCCTTTGAGATGACGACGAGACCGGAGTCGGTGACGGTAAAGCGCTGGGCATCGGCCTCTCGGTTGTAGCCGATTTCAGTGTTAGGAGGGATCGTCACATCCTTATCGATGATGGCGCGCCTGATGCGGCTGTGTTCGCCGATGGTCACGTTTCCCATGATGATGGATTCGCGGATATCGGCATGATCTTGCACTCGGACATTCGGAGATAGGACCGAATTCTGCACGCGTCCGCCTGAGACGATGCATCCTCCGCAGACGATCGAGTCGAGGGCGACACCCATTCGTCCGCCCTGATAATCCTGAGCGAAGACGAACTTGGCCGGTGGAAACTGTCCCTGATACGTTCGGATCGGCCAATCGGCGTCGTACAGATTGAATTGAGGATCGACGGTAACCAGGTCCATGTTCGCTTCCCAATAGGCGTCGAGCGTCCCAATATCGCGCCAATATTGAACAGACTTTTTGTTGGCATCCTGAAACTTGAATGCGTAAACGCGTTTCTGTTCGATCATTCGGGGGATGATGTTTTTCCCAAAGTCATGCGCCGTGCCTTCTTGCGCATCAGCGATCAGATGTTCGCGTAGCGCCTGGGTGCGGAAGAGGTAAATACCCATCGACGCGAAGGCATGGGTTGGATCATTGGGAAGTGGAATAGGATGCGCCGGTTTTTCATCGAAGCGGGTGATCCGGTGATCTTCGTCGACCGCAATGACTCCAAAGCGAGTTGCGTCTTGCACTGGAATGTCGATGGCACCGACCACCACATCCGCGCTTTTGGCAATGAGCCAGTGAAACATCTCCGCATAGTTCATTTTGTACACATGGTCGCCGGCCAAGATCAGCAAAAACTGCGGATTCTCACCATCGATCAAGAACATGTTCTGATACACGGCGTCGGCGGTACCGCGGTACCAATCTTCGCTGATCCGTTGCTGAGGAGGGATCGAGGCGATGTATTCCCCCAATTCGGCGTTGAGAATATTCCAGCCGATCCGGATATGGCGATCGAGAGAGTGCGATTTGTATTGGATCAACACGGCGATTTTACGGAGCCCTGAATTGATACAATTGCTCAGGGTAAAGTCGATGATGCGGTATTTCCCTCCGAAGGGGACGGCGGGCTTCGCGCGTTGATCCGTAAGTGGAAAGAGGCGCTCCCCTTTCCCGCCCGCCAGGACCATCGTAAAAATGTTTTTCACGGGTCGGATTCTAGCAGGACCGCCATAAAATAGAAAGGAAGCGGAATCGTTGACTTCCTCCTTCACGCGGATAATACTAGCCTCAGGACTGGCTCCCTTGGTGGGCTGGTCAACAGTCTGAAGCATGATGTAAAGGAGTCAGCATGAAACGAGATGTGGTTGTCGCCGCCCTACCGCGAAGCACGACGAGGCGTGTGGTGAAGCTCTCGGCCAAGTCTTCGGCCAGTCCCTTGAGCGATTTGAGGTGGCGGCTAGAGCGGCTGGAAAGCCAGATGCAAAAGCTGTCTGAACTTGTTCGGGATCATGCCGAAGATATGGACCGTCTGGTCAGGATCGTTGCTGAAAATAGCGATATTCTCCGCCGACAGCTACTGCGCAAGCACCATGAGAAGGTTCGGGTCAGGAAGCATCTGCGCGCGACTGATGCGGCGATAGAGTAACCTCTGGTGCTTTTGAATGTGTGCCACTCTGTCCTGCTCCTACCGTTTTCTGAGTGCGGCTGCGGGCCAACCATCCATCGCCTGTTTTCGATGGCGATCTAGAAATTGAAGTATACTAACTAAAACTAAAGGGAGCGGAAGGATCGTGATCAAGTCACTGAGTATTGCCGCGGTGATTGTCTCCGGATTGGCGGGGGCAGAAACTCTACAAGCGTTTTCAGGTCAGCCTCCAAGGGTATGGCACGTCCAATTGCCCTATGAAGCGCCACCAGCAAGTCAGGATGTACCGGATGTCTCAATCCCGCCGAATACCAATCCGCTAGGTCCGGAAGAACTGCAGCGCGCGGAAGCGTTGCTCCCGTTATTGGAAGGGAAACAGGAATTTTGGGCCATGGGAGAGTTCGTGCATCTTGGAGAATCGTCTGTTCCAGTCTTGGTCAAGGCATTGACGATGCCTAGCCCGCGGATCCGCTACAACGCAATCGAAACCTTGCTGATGATGAAGGGGGTCGCAGGGGTTCCCGCGCTCCTTGCGACCGCGAAGGAATCCAACGAAATCCCACGAGTGCGCGAACATGCGTTACGGGTCGCAGTTCGGTTGAGTCCAGCTCAAGCGCCAGAGGCGATTGAAGTGATGGCGAAGGACCCTAATCCATCAGTCCGGAAGAGTGCGGTCTTTGAAGCCAGGTATGTGCGACAGAAGGCCATCATCCCTATCTTGATCCCGATGGTGAGCGATGACGAGCGCTTTGTGGCGCTATCGGCACTGCAGTCACTGTGGATCCTCACGCGCCATGAGACGGACTTTCATGATTGGGAAGCATCGACGAAGCAGGATCGCGCGGCATGGTCGAGCGAATGGACCGAGTGGTGGGAAGACAACAAAGACGTGTTTGAAATTCCCGAGCCGAAACGGCCGAGGCGGAGTTCCTAGCCGGACTGGGACGTTGCGGGCAAAAAGACTCTTATGTTACGAATATAAAGCTATGAAGACCAAGACAGGGGCTATGCTCAAAATTGCCAAGCTCGGGAATCCGATCCTTCGGAAAATCGCGGCCCCGGTCGATCAGCGAGAGATCAAGTCGTCGGATATTCAACGGTTGATCGACGAGATGCTCGACACGATGTACGACGAGCCAGGCATTGGGTTGGCGGCGCCGCAGGTCTCACGCTCAATTCAATTGGTCGTCATGGGGTGTAAAGGCGAAGGCGGATTTCCAGAAACGGTCCTCATTAATCCGTCGATCGTGTACTACGGGCCTGACCAGGCCGAAAACTGGGAAGGCTGTTTGAGCGTCGACGGACTTCGAGGAAAGGTCACACGACCTTCCTTGGTACGCGTCAAAGCGCTCGATCGGAGAGGGAAAGCACTAGATTTTGAAGCAACCGGCCTCTTTGCCGTGTGCATTCAACACGAGATTGATCATTTGATCGGTAAAGTATTTCTCGACCGTATGACCGACATGTCCACTCTGACCCAACTGGATGAGTTTACCCAGTATTGGCAAAAAGAGCCCACGAACGTGATTTGATGCCTGCCGTGCCGGATGTATTGTGAAATCCCTTTTTCGCGTTCTGCAATATCTCCGTCCCCACCGTCGTCTCGCGATCACGACGTTGATCTGCGCGGGTTTCGCCACGGCGATGGAATTGGTTCCCCCCTGGGTCATCAAAATCATCATCGACGACGTAATTCAGGCGAAGCAGGCCTCGCTGCTCCCATGGGTGATCGGGGTGCTGATCGTCGCCTATGTGTTCAAGAATGTGTTTGCTTCACTGCGCATTAGGCTCAACAATCAACTTGAGCAGAGGGTCGTTCACGATCTACGTCGCCAAATCTTTTCCGCTCTCCAACGCCTATCCATCACCTATTTTGAGAATCGGTCGACGGGTGAGATCATGTCCCGAGTGACGAACGACACGGAACATGTCGAGCGGATCTTTATCGATGGCCTGGAAGGGATGCTGACGGCCTTGCTCACGCTGATCGGAATTACGGGACTCCTGTTCATGCTTAATTGGAAGCTGGCAGCGCTCTCTCTCTTACCGATCCCTGTGCTTGCTTTATCAGCAAGTTGGTTTACGTCGAAGGTGCATGGGTACTATCGAGAGACTCGCCAAAGTGCCGCTGAATTGAATGGCTATTTACAGGACGCCTTGTCCGGTATCAGAGAAACGATGGGATTCGGACGCCAAGGACATGAACAGGCGAGATTCAACCGGCTGAGTCAAATCTATAGCGACAAGAATCTCAACGCGATGGTGTTATGGTCCGTGTATTCGCCCGGGATGATCCTTGTCGCCGCCTTGGGGACCGTGCTGATCCTTTGGTACGGGGCCGGTGAGGTTATTGAAGGCCGGCTCACTCTTGGGGAGCTGATCTTGTTCCTCTCCTACTTGGCGATGTTCTACGTGCCGATCAACCAGATTCATTCCGTCAATCACATGCTGCAACATGCCTTGGCGGCGAGTGAGCGAGTGTTCGATGTGTTGGACACGGTCCCAGAAGTCGTCGATCGTCCTGGATCGGTGGCTCCAATTCATCGTATTCATGGAGAGGTGCGATTTAACCAGGTGCGATTCCATTACCGGCCAGACGTTCCAGTCCTGAGAGGGGTCTCAGCCGTTGTGCCAGCAGGTGAGCGTGTCGCTTTGGTGGGGATGAGTGGGGCGGGAAAGAGCACGCTTCTGAAGTTATTGATGCGGTTTTATGATGTCACGGACGGGGCGATCTGTATTGATAGCAAGGATATCCGCGATCTGCCGATTGCGTATCTACGGCAACAGATTGGGTTCGTACAACAGGAGCCGTTCTTGTTCAACGGAACAGTCAGAGACAACTTGCTGTACGGTGATTTGCAGGCGGGTCACGATCGGCTGGAGGCAGCGGCTCATGCCGCGCGCGCGCATGACTTCATCGCGGTGTTACCGGAAGGATATGATACCTGGATCGGTGAACGAGGTGTGAAGCTGTCGGTCGGGCAGAAGCAACGGGTCTCCATCGCCCGGGTGTTGCTGAAAGATCCCCCCATCGTGATTTTTGACGAGGCGACATCCAATATCGACACGGAGACTGAGGTGAAAATTCGTGAAGCGTTGAACGAACTCACGGTGGGCCGGACCACGTTCATTATTGCCCATCGATTGTCCACGCTCCATGATGTTGACCGGATCTTGGTGCTCGACAGAGGGTACCTGGTGGAAGATGGTCGCCATGATGAATTGCTCAGCCGAGGCGGAGTCTATGCCGGTCTCTATGAAGCGCAGTTTCAGGTGTAGTGACGAGAGCGCAAGATCGGGCCATTCTGTCTTCGGGAGTTGCGGGTCTGAGGGGGCAGTCGGTATACTCGCTTTGAGCGAACAATAGGATAAGGTCAATCGATGGTACTGCTATACGAGAGTGATCCACTGGATGATGAACATGCGCGCGGGCGTTTTTACCACGTCTGCCGAGGTCGGATCGAACGTACTCCGTTGAACGTGCCCGCAGTCGAGAGTCCGTACGAGTGTCCACAATGTGGGATTGATCTCGAAGCTGAAGACTTTTTTGTGGCCCTTCAAAAAGGATCGGT
>CAZJOQ010000064.1:0-17314 GCA_964547625.1 uncultured Nitrospira sp. | reverse complement strand
TTAATCCGCTCGATGAAGCGCTTCGGACCCAATGCATTGCTGATCTATCGGGATACCGAAAACTCGACGAAGTACCGTACGACTTCCTCCGTAAACGCTTGTCCATTCTCGTGGCCACACCAACGACCCATTTTTTGATTACCAAGGGCGCCGTAGAACCGATGCTGACCGTCTGCACCAGTGCCGAATTGCCGTACGGAACGATGGCTCCCATCGGGGATCGCAGCGAGGAGATCCGACAGCAGTTTCAGGACCTGAACCGACAAAGGTCTTCGGACACTGGGCCTGGCGTATCGAGACATGAGTGAGATGCCTAGTATCGATAAGACTCATGAAGCAGGCATGACGTTCCTCGGGCTCTTAGTCTTCGCCGATCCAGTCAGACCGGACATAGCAAAAACGGTCATGTCCTTACGCCATCTGGGCGTCTCGTTGAAAATCATCACGGGCGATCACCGACTCGTTGCCGCGCATGTCAGCCAGCAGATTGGGATGGACCATCAGCGACTCTTGACCGGGCAGGACCTTCGCCAGATGACAGACCAAGCACTGCTCCGACGGGTCAACGAGACCGATGTATTTGCAGAAGTAGAACTGAACCAGAAAGATCGCATCATTCTGGCCCTGAAACGTTCCGGAAATGTGGTGGGCTATATCGGTGACGGTATCAACGACGCGCCGGCCTTGCACGCGGCGGATGTTGGCATCTCCGTCGAAAGCGCCGTCGATGTGGCGAAGGATGCAGCGGACATTGTCCTGCTGGAAAAAAACCTGGCCGTGTTGGTGCAAGGAGTCCGTGAAGGACGGACGACCTTCGCCAATACGCTGAAGTACGTCTTTATGGCAACGAGCGCCAACTTCGGCAACATGTTCAGCATGGCCGGCGCCTCCCTGTTCCTACCATTTCTCCCTCTCCTGCCGAAACAAATTCTCTTGACGAATTTACTGACCGATATCCCCGAGATGACCATCGCGACCGACAGCGTCGACCCTGAACTGATCGATCAACCGAAACGCTAAGACATCGGATTTATTCGGAAATTCATGCTGACGTTCGGGTTCGTCAGTTCACTTTTTGATTACTTGACGTTCGGAGCGCTGCTGTTCGTGCTTCACGCGTCGCCGGAGCAATTCAGGACTGGATGGTTTGTGGAGTCGGTCATCTCCGCATCAGCCATCGTCTTGGTCATCCGCACTAGACGTCCCTTTTTCACCAGCAGGCCGGGACAGTCTCTCGTTCTGGCCACCATTGCTGTTGCAGGAACCACGCGGCTCCTGCCCTATCTGCCGATTGCCGATGCGCTCGGGTTGACTCCAATGCCGCTGTCTTTTCTCCTGCTGTTGGCAGCGATCCTGGACGGTTACATCGTAACGGCTGAGCTTGTGAAACGGCGCTTTTACGCTGCACACGAGCTTCGAATTGACAAAGTCGCCTAAGAGTGGGGCTCTATCTCGGCTTAGACGGTGACCACGACCTCCACTTCGCCAACTCGGCGGGCGACCCTCACCGCCACTTCACTCTCCTGTCGATCAAGTACGAGATCGAGACGGGCGGTTCCGACCGAGAGGTTCCGAATCTGAACCCGCTCAAGGAACGGGGGAAGCACGGGGCGGTCGAAACTGACGAGGCGACGAGTACCATCGATTTGCAAGCCCAGACAAGCTTGGAGTAGCTGGAAGCCAGCGCCGGCTGCCCAGGCTTGCGGAGAGCAAGCGGTCGGATAGAGCGTGGGGCTTTCGCCGGGACGTCGAGAGAATCCGCAGAATAATTCTGGCAACCGATGAAGCGCGATAAACAGACTGGCATCGAAAATTCCGGTTAACACCTTCATGGCTCCTTGCTTGTCGCCATAGGCCGCCATGCCGGCCGCGATGATGGCGTTGTCGTGAGGCCACACCGACCCATTATGGTAAGACATCGGGTTGTATCGGGCCTCGGAGGTCGCAATCGTTCGGATGCCCCATCCGCTGAAACATTCCTCGCCCAAGAGCGCATGCGCTGTCCGAAGCCCACGCTTCTGCTCGGCTATACCCCCATACAGACAATGACCCGCGTTCGAGGACCGCACACGGCATGGCTTCCCTCGCCCGTCCACCGCAAGAGCGTAAGAGCCTAGTTCCTCGCACCAAAACGCCCGCTCAAATCGTTCCTGAAGTGAGTCCGCTTCTTTCAGCAAACGATCGGCTTCATCGCGATCCCCTAGAACCCGCGCCATATCCGCTGCTGCTCGCTTGGCTCGATACACATAGGCCTGGACCTCGCACAGTGCAACCGGCCCCTCCGCTGCTGTCCCGTCGGCATGAAAAATGGAATCGTGCGAATCTTTCCATCCTTGATGCACGAGGCCCTTGGCAGACCGTCGAGCATAGGTTGTGAAACCCATGTCCGTTGGATCACCAGCCTGATCAATCCACTCAAGTGCACGCTGAATATGTGGCCAAAGGGTGGCAAGGAACTCGCGATCGCCGCTTCGATTGTAGTAGGCGCCTGCCAGGACAATGAACAATGGGGTAGCGTCGACGCTCCCATAGTATCGACCGAATGGGATTTCGCCTAGCGCGGCCATCTCACCTTGACGAGTCTCGTGCAATATCTTGCCGATCTCCGCATCTTGCTCCGGCCGAGCTTCCGTCGCCTGCGTCGACGCAAGAAACCCTAAGACCCCGCGCGCGATATCGGGATTCATCCAGAGCATTTGCAGTGCGGTGATGATGCCGTCTCGGCCGAACGGAACGCTGAACCAGGGGACTCCCGCATAGGGATAGAGTCCCTGTGGTGTGTCTGAGATCAACATATGGAGATCGGCCAGCGACCGGTTCAACCAGTGATTGAATTGTTCATTTGACGTGTAGATGTGCGCATCCGAAGCTCTCGCTTTCCCTAATGCCCGCTCTGCTTCATGCTGAGCCCGATCGTAGGTGAGAACAACTCTGCCCCGTCGCTGCTTCACCTCGCAGAAAATGGCGATTTCCCACGTCAGGCCGGTGTGCGGAGGGATGCGCGACTCAATCCTGAACCCGTCGGCCATCACCTGCTTCGGAGACGGCGAGCACCGCACATGGGTTCGACGGATGGTCTCATCGAGCCCTTTGTACCCAAACACGAGTCCGGATTTTGATCGAATGGTTTTGAGGCGCCGTCCACGACGTGGTCGCGTTCGTCCTCTCGCCTCAAAGAGATCGGCAAAATCGGCATCGAGTCCTATCATAATCGAGAGCGGAAGTCTTGTCGTTCCATAGTTATGCACACGGATACGCTCATGCCACGTGCCCTGCCAGAGAAACCGTGTGCGAGAAAGGTGGAGCGTCCCGCGCGGGACATGCCGTTGTCCCTCCAATATCATGTCCGAATTGGTGAGATCCACGGTAAAGAGAGCATTGTCCTCTTTCGCTGAAGCGCTGAGCAGCATCAGCCGCTGGGCCCCAAGCGACAACTCAAATCGGGAGAGAAAGCGCGTCCCTTCATGATAGAGCCCCTGCGGGCCAGGAACGACCTGGTGAATTTCGCCGTATCGATCAAACACGGCGAAGGTCTCTCCATGCTTCAAGACTTCGGTGCGGGCATCAGCCAGCGAGGATGAAGCCAGGATATAATACTGATCATTCCATCGAATCACGTCGGTCATACACTTCCCCTGACTAGGTGACGACAGTTGTCCGACTCATTCGCGCGGCGACCAACGCTGACACCAATAGAACAACCCCTATGCCGAGCAGGCCGATTTCTGGTCCCTGCTGCTCCGTGATCCAACCGAACGCAGAGATTCCGCCGATGGCGGCGGTCATGGCGCCGGTCCCATAGAGCCCCAGCACGCGCCCGACCATATGACTTGGTGCAACCTCTTGAATAATTCCCCACGCAATGGGCGTGAAGGAGCCTAACCCACAACCGACAAGTCCCATGAGGAGACCCGCCAGGTACGGATCGCCTGTCCATGTCACCGCATAGAGAGCGACGCCGCTCATCACACTCGTGCCCACGATCAACCAAAGGCGATCTTTGACCATCCAATTGGTCACCCATAGAAGCCCAATGGACGTAAGCAGCAATCCGACACCGAGTGCTGACCATAAATAACCAACCTCGACCGGCCCCAGTCCCAGCATTTTTCTCGCGAACACCGGGAAAAGCGCGTTCAGCGCGCTACTGCCGAACGTGTGGAGAGCTGCGGTACCAGTTAGGAGCAACAGCCCACGTTGGGTGACTACACAATAGCGAAATCCTTCGACGAGATCCTGCAACATTGTCGGCGTTGCTGCAAGCGATGGCGTGATTGCGGCAGGCTTGCCAAAACGGACCAGCATGAGGCACGCGGCCGAAATCACGTACGTCGCCGCGTTCAGGCATAAGACTTCCTGCGATCCGTATGCGGCGATACCTAATCCACTCATCGCAGGACCAAAAATGATGCCGAGGCTTGTGGTGCCCTGGAGCAACGCGTTGGCCGCCGTGAACTGTGTTTTGGGGACGAACGCGGGAATAGCGGCGGTGAGAGCCGGGCCGAACACCGCTGAGGCAACTGCGTGCAGAAGAACCAAGACGTAGAGTACCGATACTGTAAAGGACTCAACAGGAATCAGGCACGGGATCAACCCGATCAGCAACGCCCGCAGCAAATCGCTGGAGATCAGCAATACCTTTTTCGGAAGCCGATCGACATAGACCCCGATAATGGGCCCCAGCACGATCGGAGGAATGGTCTGAAGCAGTGCGATCACCGATGTTTTGAGCGGCGATCCGGTGACGGCATAGACGAACCACAGCAAGGCTAGTTTAGAGACACCATCGCCGATTTGAGAGATGAGTTGTCCGGACCAGACCAGTCCGAAGTCGCGGGTGAGGAGCAGGGGACGAGTTTCGCCCCCCGCGCTAGCTGCTTTCTCCACTATGGTGGGAGAGCGAGAGAAGTGGCCTGGGCGGCCCTGCATCAGCTCTCGCCCTCCAGCCGTACTTTTTCGGTGTTTACGGCGCGTACCCCAGGCACTTGCCTAGCTGCCTCAGCAGCCTCTAGGGCAACGACCTGGAAACGAACCGTTCCGTTAAGCAGGACGACCCCATCCTCCGTCTTCACGTCGAAGTTGGCCGCCTTTAACGTAGCGCTCTTGGAAAAACGTTCTTTAACCAAAGAGGTAAGCGTCTCATCCTGCTTCTTCATCAATGTCTTCGCTAAATCCTTCTCTACGGTGAGTTTGTTGACGACGTCTTTAACGCCATGAACTTTCTGCGCTACTTCCTTCGCGGTGGCCTTTTCCTCTTCAGTCGAAACGCGCCCGCTCAGGGTAACCGTTTGCTCATCATCTTCCACTTCGATCTCGTAGTGGAACAGCCTTGAATCCCCCATCAGCGCGAGCTTGACCGAAAGGATCAGCGAACCCAGTGTCTTTCGAAGAGCCGGCTCCTTGTCTTTTATTTCACGATCAGGTGGAAGATCAACCTTCATCGGCGGACTGGTCGGCGCCTGTGGCTTCGCTTCTGGCCCCGGTTTAGTGGTGGTCGGCTGACTGTCGGGCGCAGGCTTTTTCGGCACGGCCTCTTTGTGCTCCGTGGAGGCGTCACTCTTCGGCAGGGGAGGCACCGGCGGCTGCGGCTTCGCTTCCGGTGCTGGTTTCGGTACGGTCGGCTGACTGTCGGACGTAGATTTTTTCGGCGTGACCTCTTTATGTTCGGTCGACGGATCACTCTTCGGTGCGGGAATGGCCGGAGGCTGGGGCTTCGCTTCCGGCGCTGGTTTCGGTGTTGTCGATTGACTGTCGGATCCAGGCTTTTCTGGCGGAACCTCTTTGTGCTCGGTTGATACCTCCGCTTTCGGCGCAGGTGCGGGAGTAGCCGGCTGGTGTGGTTTTGCTTCCGGTGCTGGTTTCGGTGCGGTCGGCTGACTGTCGGATCCAGCCGGCGCCTGTGACGAGCCGACCCCAGACTTCTCTGGCGCAACCTCTTTGTGTTCGGTCGACGCGTCACTCTTCGGCGCAGGAGCAACAGGCAGTTGAGGCTTGGTTTCTGGAGCCGGTTTGGGTGACGTCGGTTGGCCATCAGAGGCAACCGGAAGCTGGGACGTCCCTGAAGATGTGGGTTTTTCCACTACACTTTCTTTTTCGTGGGCATCGGACGCCTCAGAGCGTCCACCTATCGACCAGATCAAGTACGGACTGAGAATGAGAACGATCAATACTCGTGATGACTTAGTCATCGCACGATTCCTCCTCGTGAGCTTCATACTTTGAGACTCACCCACGCATTCTAACTTGCTATTGCTTCCCTGTCATCTGCATAGACCAGGATGCAGCCCCCTGTTCATCAGGGGGCTGCTCAAATTCTGTCCAGTCGGGATTGTGATTGACACTTCGGGACGATTTGTGAGGAGGCCGTGAGGCGTTTGGTTTCTCTATCTTGGCGGGGGACCGGCTTAAGAAGGAAACGAGCCAGCCGTGGCAACCGTTAAACCTCGCGCGTGCGATTTGTAGAAGCTGAAAAACCATGCGGTAGCAGCCGTCAGCAGAAGAATGGCGCTGATACCTCCCAAGCTGGCAGCAGGGCCAATCGTATCCGCGGCCCATCCAAACCCCGCCATTCCAGCCATGGATGACGCCATCCCTCCTGTTGCAAAGCTTGTAAACACTCGGCCGAGGAGATGCGTGGGCGTCAATTCTTGAAGCATTGTCCATACTAACGGCGTAAACATGGCCGTACTCCCTCCGATCACAGCGATCAAGGCTCCGGCCGCAAGAGGTGCGTCAAGGAAACCGAGTGCAGCCACAGCAATGCCTCCGATCGCGAGCGCGCCGGACATGAATCGAAGTCGCCAAGGTACGTCTCCCTTCGAGATCGACGTGAGACTCAGTGACGCAAGCAGCATCCCGACGCCGAGGGCCGACCAGAGCCACCCAAGTTGGATCGGACCGGCTCCAAGCACGTCTTTCGCAAAGACAGGCAACAAAAAGATGAAAGCGCTAATGCCGACGCTATAGAGGGTGGCCGTGAGCATAAGGAGCATGACGGTCTTTTGTTCAACAAACACGAAGCGAAAGCCCGCCAGCAAATCGCTGGTGATGCCTTCCGTCAAGCCTTTGCTCGCAAGACGCATATGATCGAGCGTTTCATGCACTCGAATGGGGAATATGCACAGCGCGGAGATAAAGAACGTCGCGGCGTCAACATAGAGCACGTTTTGGGCTCCGATGAGCGCAATGCCGAGACCACTGAGAGCAGGGCCCACCAGGAGTCCTACATTCGTTGTCGTTTGCATTAGAGCATTGGCGGCAACAAGACGATCTTTGGGCACGATCAGTGGAACGGCAGAAGTCAAAGCCGGCCCAAAGACCGTCGAGAAGATTGCTGTGGCGAATACAAGGACATAGAGCCTATCGAGCGTCAAGGCCTCCATGGCATAGAGGACCGGGATCAAGAGAACCATCAAAGTGCGAAGGAGATCGACCCCGATCATAACCGGCTTCTTTCGAACACGATCCAAATACACACCAATCAGTGGACCAAACAGCAGGGGTGGGAGCGTTTGAAGCAACCCGACCATCGCCATTTTGAGTGCCGATCCGGTCAAGTCGTAAACAAACCAGAGCAACGCCACTTTGTGAAGACTGTCACCGATCTGTGAGATCGTCTGGCCCGCGAACAAGAAACCAAAGTCTCTCGTTTTGACTAACTCCCAGCCTCGCCCACGGCTTGGGGTCGAGCGGGTTTCACTAGAATCAGCTGTCGTCTCAGACATGTCGGCCTCGTCCAAAAGCTTTGTGTGGTTCGCTCTTGAAAGCCCCATTGTTGGACGTCTCGAAAGCCATGCTTTGTGCGGCTTGCACTCCTCCATCTTCGAGCAGCAGACGTTCATACAGCGCCACATAGTCACGGGCCATCCGATCCGCTGTAAATCGCTCATCAAATGTAGCCCGGCACTGCTTTCGATCGATAAGGGAAACCTGGCCCACCGCATCCACCATCTCGTCAACATTTTCGCAAATAAAGCCTGTGACCCCATGATTGACGATTTCTGGGATTGAACCACGTCGATACGCCAAAACCGGTGTTCCGCAAGCAAACGCTTCGATCACCACCAGCCCGAAGGGTTCCGGCCAGTCATAGGGACACACCACCGCCATGGCATTGCCGATGAACTCGTCTTTTTCGGCATCGGAGATCTCTCCAACAAACTCAATCAAGGGGTGGTCGAGTAACGGCTCAATTTCAGCTTCAAAGTAGGTCCGGTCGACGTTGTCAACTTTTGCCGCAATACGCAGTGGAAGCCCGGTCCGCTTGGCAATCTCAATCGCGTGGTCAGGACGTTTTTCAGGAGCAGTCCGCCCTATAAACGCTAGATACCCTCCAGGTTGTGGATGAAAGGTATACCTGTCACGCGGAAGTCCGTGGTAAACGGTGCCGGCCCAGTTGGCCCAAGGCAGTGGCCGACGTTGAGCTTCAGATATGGAAACCAGGGGCATTTCAGAAAATTCGCGGTACACCGGCTCCAGTTCTGGAAGATCCAGGCGACCGTGCAGGGTCGTCACAACTGGGACAGGATTTCTCCGCGCCAAAGGAAACCCGGTGAAGTCCAAGTGTGAATGAATAATATCGAAGTCATGCGCTGATCCAAGACCCCGTTCGTGCAGCATCATCAAGTACGCATCGCGGTTGAAGATACCGGTCTTTAACCGGAGTGCCTGTGGGCAGATCGCTTCCAGCTGCGCGGCCGTTTCCGAGTCGCCGCTGGCAAACAACGTCACATCATGCCCTAAGGCGACCAACTCTTCCGTCACATAGGAAACGATTCGCTCGGTTCCACCATAGAGTTTCGGAGGAACGCTTTCCCACAGCGGAGCCACTTGTGCGATTCTCATGAGTCTTCCTTTCTTCCTCTGGTAATCGACTGCATCATTTACTCAGCAACGTGTCTAAGCGTTAGTGATGTCGGCCGGGTTGATCGTGACCGGCCAAAGATAGTTGAGGGTTGAACTTTGTTGCGCCGTTCGTTGAGACGTTCCTGCTGCTTGCATTTCCTCTCCTGTCGAGCGTAATGCTACGCACCGCATGTCTTTGGCTCAACGGACAAAATCTCTCGGATGAAACCGAAATATGTCCAGTCGCAGAAACTTGACTTGCCGTTCGGCCTTACCACGGCTACCCGTCCGATGGGGGAATGATTTCTAATTTTTAGTGGGGCCATTTGAACCTGCATCGGACAAGAACCCTCATATATAGCCATGGCAATGAACGATGCGGAGAGATCGCGACCTCTATAGCCGTCGCGACATACCAAGTCTTCCGCAACGCTACGAGGGCAACGCCCACTGCGTGGCGCGATCCCTTACTCGCGGATCCTCGCGGCCTTTACGATTTTCTCTCCTCTGATTTGCTCCAGAAATAGATCGGGAGGGACTGCCGGGGGAACAATCCGTACTTCCTGCCAACCTTCGTTTATCACTCCTTTATGACCCTTCTTTTCATGGACCCACTGGTCGATACGCTCCTGACTTGTTCCCTCGCTGAAGGTAACCCAGAAAAGGAACGGCTGCATCTGAGAGTTCTGTTGACTCTCTGTCACCTGCAATGACTGATTTGCTCTCGCTACCTCGGCCTGATTCGCTAACAAGCGCTCCGGATTCGGATCAACGGCCTTCGATGCATTCACGCTAGCCGTGTGAAGCTTCGCCGTCAGAGTCTGATTATGCTCTTCCAGATTGGCTACTTCTCTTGCTAACTTGGCATTGTCTTCGGTGAGGCTTCTGATCGCCACTTCAAGCTGCTCTTGATCCACCACTCCCCTGCTGGCAGGAGGGGGAGTCCTGCGATCCGTCTCAGATTCAGGGCTTTCCTGACGCTTCTCCATCTCTTCCTTGACCATGACGACCCTGGACGCCACAGACTCTTGGCTCAACGACAGTTTAGCCATGGTTTGATGGAGTTGTGCCATACTGTTCTGTTGAGACTGTATGGCTTCTCCAACCTTCTCCTGCGTCCGCGCAAGTGCACCCAACTGCTGCTCCAGCTTTTCTATTTCAGTAACCGAGACAGTCCGGAGCGCTTCTGGTTGTATACCAGAAGCCAACATTTGTTCCGGGCCCATCCAGGTCGCCACTCGATCAAGCACCAGTCCAACCACCATGACCGCCACCAAGGCTTGCGTGAAGGCGACGGTTCGCATACTGTGAGCAATCGCTGCGTCAGAACGCCGAATCGCTAGCCTGTCGGCTATGTCAGTAAAAATTTTCCCTGCCCGACTCCAAAAACTCAGTTTAGGAACAAATACGGCGTTGAGCGATCCGCCTTGCGCAGTATTGTGGACGCACAGCTCGACCGCCTCAGATAAAAGCTGAATGCGGCTCGTCCGATACCCATATTCAGGTGCCACTAACCCACCTAGGAGAGTTCCGTCTTCCGTTCGGAGCTGTATCGTCTCGATGTGGTCGAGACTTTGGACATGCAACGTCGCATCCACCCCGGCGCCCTCAAGCTCGCCAACACGCCGCTCATTAACATAAACCTGTATCGGATCGAATACAGAGACCGAGCGGCTGGGTGGGCGGCTCAATGATTGAAGGAGTTGCGATCGATAACCTTCCAAACCCTCTTCGTAACCCATATCAGCCTCCTGACTTCTTTTCTCTATTTTCATGCCCGGCACCGCATACACAAGAGACCCGCCTAGGGCCGTACTAACAATTCCAAACGTGGCTTTTCTTCAGTCAACGACCCGTTGGAGCCCAATCCCCAAGCGGTTTGCATACAGTCTAGGCACAAGGCGAGGTGCCAAATTCGGTAATCGCACCCGTAGCCCTGGGTGAACATTTCTCTCCATTGTGCACGCGAAAGACAAGGATAATGATCCGGTTCACTTTTTCGGTAATGTGCCTGGGCAACCCTGATCAGGCGTTCTGCTTCGCCATTGAATCGCTGACGATGACGTTGTTGTTGGCTGGCCAATTCCGCCAGCTCTGTTTTTGTGATACCGATCTCATCCATCGTTCGTTGCCATCCGCTCTCACGCCATCGCCGAAAATTCTTATAGATGCGCTGGCTTTCCAGCCCATTGAGCCCGGTCACCCCAATCACTTCCCCGGCACCCCATCCATAGGAGTGGCGATACAACGCAATCAGCGCATCACGGCTGACCACCGCTCTTGCAACAAGCCCATCGAGAAATCTCCCCAGCGGTCTCAGGAGGTCCGGGTGATAACAAAACGGCTCCGGCTTACTGTGCTGCTTGGCGACCAATGAGTCGAACAAAAACAATGGCCGACAGGGAACTTCGCTGCGTCCACAAACCAGGAACCGCTCAAGATATTCGGAACCCCAACGGAGCGCAAATTTCTCATGCTCGATATCGTCATTCCACTGGCCGGTTTCCCGTAGAAACCGCTTGGTATAGCCCGTGGCTCGGTCCAATAGAACCGGCAAGGCCTGCGAGACGACTCGATCAAACTCATCCGACGTCGAGACAACCTCTTCAAGGCGACTCACCATGACCGTGTGATCAGCCATCACCTGGCTCTTGCTGACTGTATTCTGCATGGCCTTTATTTATATCGTGAGGTTATTGTGCCTTCGGCGATACCTGAAGAGCATTGGACAAATATCCCACTTTGGCCGCTGGTTTTGTCCATTGTTTCGAACATCTCATCCTTGGTAGGACATTTTGGTTTATCGATCTCCCGGATTGAAATCTCCACTACGAAGGTTTATTCGTCCATTAGTCCCATTCAGTTCAAGTTATCTGTGCTCATTTCTTATCTGTCGAGTGAAAAAATCTCATCGGCAGAAGCACCTAATCCAACCCATCATCACTTAACCAGAATAGACCCGGCAATTGCTAGGGGTTTGACGCATTATATTTGCTGATGCCTCAGACGCCATGGCTTACTCAGAAGACGATAGGCTCTTTTTCGCCGCTATCAAATTCGGTGAGTACGGCTACATATATGGGGTTTATGGACTCTCACACCCCTACATACCGTAGGCGAGGAACCATCTTCAGCTTTCTGATCTGTGACTGGCTGTAGCATCAAAGGCCCTCACTCTATCCATGGAAACTGGATAACCACGTCGGGCAATGGACAAGGTTTAAACGAATGGGGGGGGCCACACTCTGCGGAGCTCACATGGAGAAAGAGCTAAAAGACCAGGTCGGAGACCACCGTCAGGCTCCTGCCAAAGCAGGCGCGCTCACCATTGGTCTCGAAAAAAAAGGAAATACCCAATGGCAACCGCAATCGCCTGAAACAGGATCAACCAACGCATGTGACCCCATTTGGTCTCGGACTGGGTATCCTTCATTCTCCGAAGCAGAGAAGGCTGCGTCAGAAGAAAGCTTGCGATCATGTCCCGCGCCTCCTCCCGGCTATGATTGCTCTCAAGCATAACTTGCTTGATCGCTTCTTCTCGATCGCCTTGCACCAGCGCTTCTATTGCCTTCTGGGGAAGACTGTATTGAAGAGTTTCTTCGCTCATATTGTTGGAAGAGTGTACCAGAAACGACCTACTCACGTCTTCCTGATTTCAATGGCTCAGCTCCGACGGGCTTCGCCACGAAAGAGGTACTGCCTTAGAAGAGCGGGTGGTGCGGAGCCGATGCGAAGGAGGCGCCAGTCGGGACCTCGCCGGCATTACCGAGGAATCGCCAAACACCGTCTTCCTTCACCAGATAGTGAACCTCGCGAAACCAGCTGTCGAGTGTGATGCGATTCCCCGTGCGTTCGTCGGTGCCATACAAGCCGCCCGTACAGGTCACTTCCAGGCGAAGTTCATTATTCACCGGTACGACCTTGATATCGGAGAATAGATGGAGCGACTCCAGAGCCTTATAATGCTCGAACACTTCACCCCACACCCGCCGTACATCGCCTGTTTTCAATCCATGATAGTCGTAGGTCGGGGCATAAAACCGCATGAGTTCATCCATATCTTCTTTTCCCAGCGCCGCTTCCGCACGTTCAAACGCCGCGACCAGCTCTTTCACTATTCGATGGCCTTGCAGGCGTTTTTGCCCTGTAACCTTTTTCCCCTCCACCAACAACGTCGTCTCCGGCAACACTTGCACCTTGGCCGACACCACCCCAATCCCCAACACCGAGCACAAGATCAGGCCAAGACCAATACGCGCATTCACCTTGCCGTATCGCCGCATCGGTACCTCCATCAACGAAGCACATCACCCGCCATGCGATAAGGCGAACAATGTTGTCTGCACGAGTGTCTTTCCCGATTGTTTGAAGGCTTAGGAGCGAAATGGCTGGACATCACCTGACTTACGCAGCATCTTGTTCACCTCGTCAAGGTGCAGCTCTTCGCCAACGATCATTTCTCGCGCAAATTCTTCCAGCAGGACGGACTTTCCTTCAGCGATCTTCAGTAGTTCGTAATAGGCGTCGATGGCGCCCTTCTCGTGCTCTAAGCTTTCCCGCAGAATATCCCCCACGTCATGCTTCTCGGTTTCCAAGAGCGTCCCAATTTTCAGCGATGGGTGGCCACCAAGTAAGGTGACCAGTTCTCCGGCTTTATGCGCATGGGCAAGGCTTTCGTCGGCATTACTCTTCAGCCAAGACACGATAGGAATGCGGTTATAGCCGTAGATCATGAGTGAGTAATGCATATAGCGCACGACTCCCGCTAACTCGTGCTCCATAATCCGGTTGAGAATCCCCACTGCACGTTGTGTGTCTTGATCGTTCATCAGATGCCTCCAATTACGCACCACCGCCACGCCTGAGGAAGCGTGAAGGGTACTGCGCCTGTGATGTTTACCGAGGCCGGGCTTCATACCACGGCAAATTTTTTCTTAGCCATTGTAAGTGAGTCAGTGTACTGCAAAACCTCCCTGCGTATCTATTGCACTCCATTTCTTCGCCATCCACTGCCTTGCTTAAGAGCGCCACCACGCAGCTTGAATCCTTTGCTCCTGATATGCCTCTCATGACAGTAGGATCGTGTGACATCTATGGTCGGAAAAGAGGTGAGGTATGGTGCATGGTCTGATTGAAGGATTGCTCCCGATGGGTTGGTTATTCACAGCCTTCTTGGTCTCCTACTGGACGATGAAGGCCAGTGAGCCGAAAGAGGCCGTCGTCTCGGTAACCCTCGAGCATCCACGCCACAGAAAAGCAGCGTAGGCCAACCCGATCGAGGTCAAGCAGGTGTACCCCCACACCGCTCGGCCTGGGCGGCTTCAGTGCATGCCACCAGATAACCGACACCCCTTCCTCCCCATGACTCATGGGGAAGAGCCGAGTGCAACCGTGTTTTGCGCACAGAGCAGGCGAACGTCAGGACGGAAACACGGTCACGTGCACGGTTCGTTCGCGCGGACCGTCCAGTTCGACCAACATCACGGATTGCCAAGTGCCGAGTACCAGCTTGCTGACCGACACCGGAATCGTGAGGGACGGGCCCAGAATCGACGAAGCCATGTGGGACCAGGCGTGCGAAGGATCATGAGCGTGCCGAAAGGGAATGCGCGGAATCATCTGCTCCACCACTTGAAGAAAATCCTGCTCCGTCCCCTCCCCAATCTCCCCCGTCGTTAGGGCGGCGGTCGTGTGTGTGATGAAGAGCGCGCAGAGCCCGTCCTGCACCTTCGCCTTCCGGATCACTGCCTCAACCTGCTCAGTCAGATCCACGACCTGTTTGCGAGCAGTAGTACTGACGTGCAGGACTTCAGCCATATGCGCTCCGGCTCTCTCTCACAGAGACAAATCGAACAAGCTCAGACCACTTCTATCTTCACACAACACTCAACTCGATAAAAGCACAGCCACGACCCCGACCTCATTTCTTTGCACTATTACGCCCGTGGCCGAGCCATCAAGCCGAGAGGGCATTCAATAGTACGAACCATACCTCTACGCGCAACATTTTCGAGTGTCGCTGTATGCGGATTCATGGTCCTTGCATCACAAGATATGCAATCCCAGCAGCCAGCACCAGTATACCGATCAGCCAACGGATGAATCGCTGTTGTGCCCTGGCTAGCACCTGGTCCATCTTCTTCTTGAGCGCCGGCTGGGAGGCGAGATACGCCTCCACCACCCCTTTCGCCTCTGTCAGACCGATATTCCGTTCCTGACGAACGATCTTGATCGCCTCGATCAGGTTCCCATGCCGCAACGCCTGAACCGCCGCTTTGGGAAGATCCGGAGATCGTCGTGGTTTGTTTGACATAAACGAAAGAGCAAAGCGTAAGGTCTCTTGTACCTTGCACACTTATAGCTATTGCCACGACAGGAGAGCAACGCTATCGGATTTCTTGCCAAATGCCAAGGGCGAAAGAATCCATCTCCCTGGATAGCGAGATCGGTTGAACCAGTTGTATCTGTCTCTTAAAGAGAGGCATGATTCGTTCCGGTACTTCGACCACTATGCCCCTTTCCCTTCAAGTCTTCATCGCACTCTTCGTCATGGGTGCCTTCCTTCGATCCTGCGCTGTCCTGACCAAGAGCCATACAGAACGATTGGCGACGTTCGTGTTTTCGGTCAGTCTTCCAGCGACGATTCTCGTCTCGCTGGATCCTGTACCACTCGCACCGACTGCCTGGAAACTTCCATTGGCCGCCTGCCTCATCACCCTTCCGATGGTGGTCTGCTCCTGGTTCCTTGCTCATCTGCTGCGGCTTCCCCGTGAAACGAAAGGTGGATTCCTGTTGGCCACCGGTTCGATCAATTCCGTGTACTTTGCCTTTCCTGTCATCCTCGCCACGTTCGGCGAAGAAGGCCTGGCTCAAGCCGTGCTCTTCGACCTCGGTCAAACCACGCTGACTCTTACAGTCCTCTACGGTTTGGCCGTCTGGCATGGCGCACACGCTGTCACACCAAAAATGGCCGGAGTCCGCTTCCTTTCTTCTCCCCCTCTCTGGGCACTGACCTGCATTCTCACGGTGAAAGTATCCGGGTATCACCTGCCTCTCTGGCTGCTTGAGATACTCAGGCCCCTTCATTTCACCACCACGCCACTCGCCAGTTTGGTGCTGGGACTATCGATCAGTTTCTCTGCAATCCGCCGGACTGCGTGGCTCGCAACATTAGGTATTACCATGCGAATGGGTGGTGGACTGTTGCTTGGATTGGGCGCGATTCGCTGCCTGAATTTGACTGGACTGGAACGAGCGGTCGTCATTCTTGTGGCGGCAATGCCGGCGGCGGTCAACTCTGTCATCCTCGCCGCAGAAACAGACCTTGATGAGGAGTTGGTCGCTTCAATCGTTGCCTTGTCTATTTGCCTAGGTATCGTGATACTCCCCTGGTTACCTGAGCTGTCCACCCTGCTGATGGAGTGAACGCCAACGACCGGCTATGTCTTAGCGAGAAATCTAGGCCGATCCCTGATGGAGACCATTTTCACCAAGTCCCGTATGGAGAGCACCCCGACGATCTTGCCGCTTTCCGTCACGGCCAAGTGACGTACACCCTGTTCGGCCATCGCTTTACTCGCATCGCGTATGGTGCGATTGACATCGATACTCAGTAGCGGGGAACTCATCACAGTACTCACATGGGTGCTGTCTGGATCTCGGTTGCACGCGAGCCCTTTCCAGACCAAATCACGCTCGGTCACAATACCGACGATCTCACCGCCCTCGATCGTCAACAATGACCCGATCCGCTTCTCCCGCATGATCTGAGCCGCCGCCCGAAGAGACGCATCGCTCTGGATTGTTGCGAGTCTGGTCGCCATCAAGACGCTCAGCGGGCGATACACCTTATCCAGGTCGCAGACTGGACCGCTCTCCGCATCCACAAATGATCGCACAAGATCCCGTACCGAAACGATGCCGACGATCTCACCGGCCTCCTCCACACAGAGATGACGCACATGATGGGTTTCCATCAACTGACTGGCATCCAACATGGAGTGGGCCCCATCGATCGTCAAGATCGGATTCACCATGACACCATCCACCATCGTAACCATAGGATCTAAACCCATCGCGAGGACCTTCCGTACAAGATCCGCCTCCGTCAAAATCCCGATCGGTCCCCGATTGGGATCATCGGACTCCACTAACAGGCAGCCGATCCGCCGAACACCCATCCGCTCGGCTGCGGCCGTAACCGTCGAATTCTGAGGGACCACTTCCAGGTAACGATGCATATAATCTTTAACGGCTCCACCCTCATGCTTATCCATCATAACTCCTTGTTCCATAGACAGACTGCAGACAGACTGCTCATTCGCTCAATGAATCATCACAGACCACTTCTGCTCTAAGTCCTTGGCGACCACTATACCAGTGACGGGACACGCACGGACAGCATTACATCGCCGCGTACAGCGGCCCATATGGAAGGGCCGTTCGTAGTTGAATCCTTACTAACCGTTGT
>CAZJOQ010000063.1:0-17410 GCA_964547625.1 uncultured Nitrospira sp. | reverse complement strand
CTGGGCAGAAGAAATCTTTGCGCGCGATCGCCTCGTTGTTGGCTGCGCGTCTCGCAAGCGTCTTTTTGCCGAACGACCGAGGTATGCGGCCCTGGCACGGTGAAGACCGGCGGTTCGCGGGCGATCCGCATTGGCGTCCGTTGACCTTGTTTCACGAATACTTCGACGGCGACAGAGGGAGAGGTTGCGGCGCCAGTCATCAGACCGGTTGGACGGCGCTGGTGATCCGATGCTTGGAAGATTTTGCTCGGAGCCGCCGCAAGACAGAAATGATGCAGGATACAAGGGCATAGTGAAAGGATGAACTTTAACGAACGGAGTGTGTCTGAGGTCAGGACATGAAGCATGATCTGCCGGCGCCACAGGTGGTGCTCATCATGGGCGTTTCAGGATCAGGGAAAACGACGGTCGGCTGGTTATTGGCCGAGGAGTTGGGATGGAGCTTCCAGGATGCAGATGAGCTTCACCCGTTGACGAATGTGGAAAAGCTGCGTCGAGGTGTGCCGTTGACGAACGAAGACCGCCTCCCGTGGCTGCGGCGGCTTTGCCGCTTGGTCAAGGGATGGATCGAAGCACAACGGCCCGTTGTGCTGGCTTGTTCGGCTCTTACGCGCCGGTATCGAGAAATCCTCCTCGAAGGGGTGGAAGGGCGGGTTCAGTTCGTCTACCTCAAAGGAAGCCTCGATCTCATTGAGCGGCGCCTGGCCGGTCGCAACGATCATTTCATGCACAGGGATTTGCTCGCGAGTCAGTTTGAAGTCTTGGAGGAGCCGAGCGAGGCCCTGGTGGTCGACATTGACGATTCGCCCGACCGGATCGTGGCCCACATCAGATCCAGCCTCGGTCTGTGAAGGTGGTATGAGTATGGTCGTGAAAGACGGATGGCCACGCGCATCTGAAGGAAGCCATGTCTCGTTCGACTGAAGACCAGGGGGTAGACCCTGTAATCCAGCCGGTGGTGGAGCCGTTTCAAAAGTTCATTCATGCTGAAACGGCAGGCGGCATTCTGCTGCTGGGCGCGACAATCGTGGCGATGATCTGGGCCAATTCTCCATGGGCCGCATCCTACACGGAGTTCTGGCACATACCTGTCAGTCTGACGGTCGGGTCTCACACGTTGACGGAAACCTTGTTGGGATGGATCAACGACGGCTTGATGGCGATGTTCTTCTTCGTCATCGGGTTGGAAATCAAGCGAGAGATATTGGTCGGAGAGCTGGCTTCCTGGCGACAGGCTGCGTTGCCTCTGGCTGCCGCGCTGGGCGGATCAATCATTCCGGCGTTGCTCTATGCGGCGCTCAACACGGGAACGGAGGGCGTCAAGGGCTGGGGCATCCCGATGGCCACGGACATTGCTTTCTCACTGGGGATTCTTTCGCTACTCGGGGCACGCATCCCACTCGCCTTGAAAGTATTTTTGACCGCACTGGCCATCGCCGACGATCTCATGGCGGTGTTGGTCATTGCGCTGTTCTACACCTCGACGATTTCCTGGACGAGCCTGGCGATCGGCGCGCTGTTCCTCATCTTGCTGATTGGCGCAAACATGGCGGGCGTACGGCACCTGCTCGTGTATTCAATCCTCGGGATCGGCGGACTATGGCTGGCCTTTCTCTTGTCGGGTGTGCATGCCACCATTGCGGGTGTAATCGCGGCCATGACGATTCCAGCACGGACGAGACTCACCGGGCGAGAATTTCTGAAGAAAGGTAAGAGGTTGCTCAAGCTGTTCGAGGAGGTTGTATCGCAGGACGAACCCCCGTTAGCCAACCCTGAGCGGAGTCGGGTCGCCCGCCGCATGAAAACCGCTGTCGCGCACGTTGAGACACCCTTACAGCAATTGGAATATGCGCTCCATCCATGGGTGACCGTCGTGGTCATGCCGGTGTTCGCGCTCGCTAACGCCGGCGTGACGCTTCATGGTGACGTTGTCACAATGCTGATGAATCCCGTAGCGCTCGGAGTCTGCCTCGGTCTTCTCGTGGGTAAACCCGTGGGCATTCTTCTCTCAGCCTGGATTGCGATCCGTGGGGGACTGGCCTCTATGCCGGAGGGTGTGTCATGGGCGCAATTGGGGGCCGTCGGCGTACTCGCGGGGATCGGATTCACCATGTCACTCTTCATCGCCGGGTTGGCCTTTCCCCGTGGACCCGTCTTGATGGCCGCCAAGGAAGGTATTCTGATTGCCTCGACGGTCGCGGGGTTGACCGGGTGGCTCTTGTTGAGACACATTCAGAAGAACAAGGAGGATTGAGCAATGACTTCCATGCGAGTTCAAGATCGAGCATTGTTGACTGCTACGGAGTTGGCGCTGATTGAATCGAGTGGACCCTCACGGATCAGGACGTATACATCTGCACAACTGAACGATCGCATCGTGCGAGTGAGAAGATTCTGGGATAAGTACCGCAAGCTTGCCCGCCAGCAACAGCGGACGACAACGACGAGCCGGCAACGGGGCCGTCTGCAGCCGTCCCCGAACATGCGAACCGAGCGCAAGGCCCAGATTTTCGCCGGTGCCCTCAAACGTTTTGAGAAGCGCCTGGAGCAGATGACAAGGGAGGAGCCTCGTGCGTCTCGTCGGCCGGCGAAGCCGGTCTCCAAGAGTCTCCGTCGTCCGGTCGCGCAACGCGAAACCGTCCGCAGGAAGAAACAGCGGGGGCGGACCGCGAACGAAGCGGCGTTGGCGCCGCGCATCACGCGGCAGTTCCAGAAATCGAAGATGCGCGCGATTCAGGGGCATATCAGCGCCAGTGGAAAGCGCCGCCAGGCCACACGTGATGCCCGTCGTTGAGCGAGAGAAAGTTCGTACAGTAGCGGCGTCGGAAATGCTGACACGATGGGAGAGAGCTCGAAGCGATTGCTGTGGAGAACCAGAAGATGCCCCACATCGTTGGTTGCGTTTCTTTTCGTGCCTAAATCACCACGAGCGACTTCATCTCCTAGTGTAGTGATGCATACATAGCTGTACTTATTATGCCGTATGGGTATACTCCTCCTTCAGTGGGGGGGGCTGACCATGCGCATCGCCTTGGATAAGACAAGCACAGCATGAAACACTACGCTAGCACTCTCTTTGCCGATATTCAGTCAGGCCTTGTTGTATTCTTTGTGGCGCTTCCCTTATGTCTTGGGATTGCGCTCGCTTCCGGCGCGCCGTTGGTGTCTGGATTATTGGCCGGAATTGTCGGCGGCATTGTGGTTGGACTTTTCAGTGGATCACACACCAGCGTGAGTGGACCAGCCGCCGGTTTGACGGCGGTCGTTGCCGCTCAAATCCTCTCACTCGGTTCTTTTTCAGCATTTCTGCTGGTCGTGATTCTTGCAGGCTTAATTCAAATCGCTCTTGGTCTTGCCAAAGGAGGGTTCATCGCGGCGTTCTTTCCATCCAGCGTAATCAAAGGGCTGTTGGCAGCGATCGGTGTGATCATTATCTTGAAACAAATCCCACATCTTGTCGGACATGATCTTGATCCGGAAGGAGAAATGTCGTTTTTTCAGCCAGACTTCGAAACAACGTTTTCGGAACTGCTGCGGATGTTCGGAGACTTTCAACTGGGGGCCGCCATCGTCGGTTTGGCCTCCGTTGCTCTGCTTGTGCTCTGGGATAATTGGAAGCCGCTGAAGACCTCTCACTTCCCCGCTCCCGTTGCAGTGGTACTGTTCGGTATCGGAGTGAGTTTGTGGTTTCAACAACTCGGGGAGCCCTGGCTCATCAAGCCGAGTCACCTTGTGCAAGTGCCTGTAGCAAGCGACTTAGCTGAGCTTGTGGGGCTTTTTCCACGACCTGATTTCTCGCAGTGGGTTAATCCAGCCGTCTATACTGCGGCGTTGACCCTTGCGATCGTGGCGTCTCTGGAAACGTTACTTAATCTCAACGCTGCTGATCGACTTGATCCGCAGCAACGCACCTCTCCTCCGAGTCAAGAATTATTAGCGCAAGGTATCGGGAATGTAGCGTGTGGGCTGGTCGGCGGACTCCCGGTCACCTCCGTGATCATTCGCTCCTCTGTGAACGTCATTGCCGGTGGGAAAACGAAACTTGCCACGGTTGTGCATGGCGCCTTGCTGCTGGTGAGTGTGCCGCTCATCCCGGTATGGCTCAATACTATCCCATTATCCTGTCTTGCCGCGATCTTGCTGATGACCGGGATCAAGCTGGCGAGTCCGGCACTAATCAAGCAAATGTGGCACGAGGGGCGCTACCAGTTCATTCCGTTTGCAGTAACCGTGACGGCCATCGTGTTTACCGATCTTTTGATCGGTATTATCATCGGGCTCGTCGTAGCCGTCGGGTTCATCCTGAATAGCAGTATGCGCCGCCCGGTGCGCCGTATTGTGGAAAAGCATCTCGGCGGCGACGTCGTCCATATCGAACTGGCCAATCAAGTGAGCTTTCTGAATCGTGCCGCTCTCTCACGCGCGCTGGCTGAGGTTCCACGCAATGGCCATGTCCTTCTAGACGCACAAAACACGGACTACATCGATCCAGACGTGTTGGATCTGATTCGAGACTTCAAAGACAAAGTGGGACCGGCCCACGGTATCGAGATCAGTCTTGTCGGCTTTCGGAATGCTGAGTACAAGTTAGAGAACCATATCCAATATGTGGATTACTCGACGCGTGAACTTCAAGGTGCCATCACTCCGCAGCACGTGTTGGAAATTCTCAAGGATGGACACGAACGGTTTCGTTGCGGGCGGCGACTGACACGAGATTTCACCAGACAGATACGCGCCACGGCGGAGGCACAACATCCGCTGGCCGTCGTGCTCAGCTGTATCGATTCTCCAACACCTGCTGAACGGGTATTCGATCTTGGTATGGGCGACATCTTTAGTGTGCGCATTGCGGGCAATATCTTGGGCCAAAAGGTTCTCGCCAGCGCGGAATACGGATGCGCCGTGGCCGGCGCGAAGCTGATTCTCGTCATGGGGCATACGCGATGCGGCACCGTCGGTACAGCCGTCAAGCTTTTGGGCTCGTCTAAAAGGACCGGTGAATCGACGAGCTGCGAACACTTCCATCACATTGTCAACGAACTTCGACAATCAGCCCACCAAGAGACCTGTCGAGCGTTGGATGAGAGAGCGATTGAGGAAACAGAAGCGCTAGTCGATGCCGTGGCTCGTCGGAATGTTGTGAGAGTGATGGACCAGATGCATAAGCAGAGCAGGACCCTCGCCCAGATGGTGAAAGAAGGACGGATCGAAATCGTGGGAGCGATGTACGATGTCGTCACCGGGAACATCGTGTTTTTACCGAACGATCTGCGGGCTTATCAGGAAGTGAGGGAGTCGATATAGCGCGTGATATCGTCGACAGGGGGACGTTACATGTCTCTTGGTCCGCTCAACGTCGGTGCTAAAAGATGATGAGATGCTTTCGTTCTCGATCGTCCCCCAGCTAGAGACTGGTGTCTTCTGTGGCTGGAATGATGATTGTATCCACTTGAGTAGACAATCAGAATGAGGCTGGATCATGGAAAAGCTTGTCAGAGGTTTTCTGAAGTTTCGCACTGAAGTATTGGAAATAAGAAAGCGCTATTCACACGACTATCCCAAAGTCAGGCTCCTCGTGCCCTTTTTATTACCTGCTCAGACTCACGAGTCGATCCTACACTGCTGACACAGGCTGATCCTGGCGAGCTGTTCATTCTCCGAAATGCCGGCAATATTGTGCCGCCCTATGGCTCGATGCAAGGGGGCACCACTGCCACGATAGAGTACGCGATGGCAGTCTTAAAGGTGCCTCACATCATTATCTGTGGCCATATCGATTGCGGCGTCATGAAAGCCCTGTTGAATCCTGAGGAGGTACAAAACTTACCGGCCGTCAAAGAATGGATGGGACAGGTTGAAACCACTCGAAAGTTGATGCGCGAGCTCTATCCTGACATCACAGGCAACGATCGTCTTATCAAGACGACCCAGGAAAATGTCCGCGTCCAACTTGAGCATCTGCGCACACTTCCATCCGTCGTGCTTCAACTGCGTAAGGGCATCGTTGATCTCCACGGGTGGGTCTATTCCATTTTGACGGGAGATGTATGGGCCTATGACTTCAGTTCGCAGGAGTTTGTCTCGCTCGACGATCAAGCCACCTCTCACGCGATGGAGGCCGACAAGCCCTGATGCGCCCTGTGCCAGGAGATGTCTTCACTGAGTAGTCGAATTGTCCTCTAACGAATCACCTGAATCTGCCGCCAGCGCTCAGATTGGTAGCGCCATAACAATAGCCCCATTCGGACCGTCCAGTCTGCAACCATGGCCGTCCACACATAGTAGACTCCAAGCTCCAGCCAAATACCGAAAGCCAAGGCCAACGGCACTCGCACTCCCCACATGCCGGCGGTCGTCGCCCACATGATAAATCGTGTGTCACCGGCTCCCCGCAGCGAGCCGGCCAAGACCATGGTAAGGGCCAGGGGAATTTGGAGCAGCGCGACGATCTTCAGAAACATGGTGCCCAGTTCGATAACGGCCTCGTCTGTGGTGAAGGCACGAAGCAGGACGTACGGAAAAAAGAAGAAGATGATGCCCATGCAGGTCATGATTGCCATGGCCAGCCGATTCGCTTCCCAGTTCTCCAGTTTCGCGCGGGTATATTTCCCCGCGCCGATACTCTGTCCCACCATGGTGGCGGCAGCAATGGCAAGTCCATAGCCAGGCAGGAACGAAAATGATTCGATCGACAAGCCGACTTGGTGGGCGGCATAGGCCACGGTGCCGTACAGGAGGACAAGTTTGGTATAGATGAAAATGCCGGCTTGTTGAACGATGCGTTCACCGGAGACCGACGCACCCACATCCCAGATTGAACGAATAAGATCGAGACGAAGTATTAACGACTTCTTTAAGATGGGGCGACAACATAGCACAAGATACAGGGCGCCTGTTGCTTCAGCGAGGCCGACGGCAATGGCTGCACCCTTGATCCCTAAATTGGGCGCTCCCCATCGTCCGTAGATCAGCGGGTACGCAAGGAGCCCATGAAGGAGATTGACGCCGATCATGGCAAACATAGGAGTCTTGGTATCGCCTACACCCTGAAGAATAGACGACAGGACTTGGATCAGAACGGTACAGGGGATGACGAGGAAAATGAGTGTCGAATAGGGGAGGGCCAGCTCGATGACGCCCGGCTCCGCGCCCAACTGTTGCATCACCAACCGATTACCCGCGATTCCAAGGCCAGCCAACACTAACGAAAGGCCAAGGGAAAGCCAGAGGAAATGCCGTGCAGCTTCTCCTGCATCCTGACGTCGTCGAGCGCCCCAGAGCTGAGCGACGATGACGTTGGTACCGACTGAAAGCCCGGAGACTAAGGTCGTCGCGACAAACGCCAGCAGTTGGCCCAGACCAACCGCCGCGATTGAAGTTGCACCCAGTCCGCCGACCAAGAATACTGCTACAATGCCTTCTGCCCGCTGAAGGAGACTGCTGACCGTGATGGGAAGAGCGAGAGTCAGGACGGAGCGTCTGATCTGTGCGACACCGTTAGCCATGGGGCGCTATCCTAACAGAGTTCCTCAGCACAACCTGATAAGAAATCAGTGATCGCACAAGCAACGGGATGACGATGGCTAATTCTCACAACGGATCACCGGCTAGTTCCATACCACCTCGTTTGTCAAAATCGAAGTTCCTCTCAGGACTGCAGTGTCACAAGCGGCTCTATTTAGAGATTCATCAGCCTTCATTGGCCGCTCCGCCGGATGCGTCAATGCAGGCGATCCTGGATATGGGAACGGAGATCGGCATCCTCGCGCAGCAGTGTTTCCCTGGCGGCGTCCTGGTGAAATCGGGCTTCCGTCAGCGAGAGGCCGCACTTACCGAGACCGCTGCCTTGCTTCAACATTCCGAGATCCCCGCCATCTTCGAAGGGGCGTTTGAACATGACGGAGTGCTTGTGCGTGTGGATATTCTAGAGCGAGTGCAGAGCCGTGAGGAGGAATCGCCGTCCTGGCGTTTGATCGAGGTGAAGTCATCGAGCAGAGTGAAAGACGTCCATCTTGATGACCTATCGATACAAAGCCATGTTATCCAAGGGGCGGGCGTGAGGCTTGAGACAACCTGTCTGATGCATATCAATACGGGGTATGTCTTTCAGGGAGGAGAGGTGGATCTGCAGGCGCTCTTCTCGCTCAAAGATGTGTCAGAGGCGGTGACCGATCGACGAGGGCAGGTGCTGGAACGATTGGCTGCAATGAAAACAGTATTGCTGAAATCAGAGCCACCGGCGATCGAACCAGATCAACATTGTCATACTCCGTATGAATGTCCCTTTTGGTCTCATTGCACGAAAGAAAAACCGTCGCGCTGGATCTATCATCTTCCTGGGAAAAAAGAGATTGTGAGCCACCTTGTGCAAGAGGGCATCACGATGATCGACGATATTCCCGATGGCACACGACTATCGGATGCGCAGCAAAGGGTCAAAAACAATATCGAGTGGGTTTCATCGGAATTGGGTCGGATTCTTCGTTCCTTAAACTATCCCATACATCATCTCGATGCTGAAACCGTCATGTTGGCATTGCCGAGGTTTCCCTCTACCAGGCCCTATCAGTCTCTTCCGGTGCAGTGGTCCAACCATATTGAACTCGAATCCGGTGAGGTAACGCACCACGAGTTTCTGCACGATGAGGCGTCAGACCCTCGCAGACGTTGGGTCGAGGCTCTCATCGAATCGCTCGGTGAGACCGGGAGCATTGTGGTCTATTCAGCATACGAGGAATCGCTCATTCGCCAGTTGGCAGAGACCTTTCCGGAATTCAAATCAGCGTTCAAAGCGATTGTGAAACGGTTATGGGATCTGCTCCCAATCATCAAGAACCACTATTATCATCCCGCCTTCAACGGATCGTACTCGATTAAGTCTGTGTTGCCGGCGGTGGTGCCATCGCTTGGGTATGACGATCTTGCCATACAAGCCGGTGGACAGGCGGCAGCTCAATACTATCGGATGGTCTTTCTCGAAAACGATTGGATAGAACGGGATTCCATACGGGAGGCGCTGTTACGCTATTGTGAGAGAGACACGCTGGCGATGGTGGAATTGCGACGGGTGTTGAGAAAGAAAGCGGAGAGAGCGGGACTTGATGAAACATGATATCGTTAGCCTTAGTTACACTCTACCGTGTGTGGTTTTCGAGAGTAGAAATCATTTGCTTCAACCTACGCCGACCGGCAGTTGATTTGTAGAAGCGTTCGGCTTGACGCGCTACAATCAAAGTTCGAAATGCTTGGGTAGATAGTATTTTATATGGGCGATAGGGGCGTGAGGACTTTACTCTTCTACTGTTATGTTCTTTCAGCCTCTTATCTATGCTCTCGGTAACCCTGGTATAGGTCCTGCCCGTAGTCGCACTCGGGAGAATGTAGAGATACTGCACGTTTCTTTCCTGGATGAGTTGTGGCGGAGAGGGTGGGATTCGAACCCACGGTCGAGTTACCCCGACAGCAGTTTTCGAGACTGCCCGATTCGGCCGCTCTCGCACCTCTCCGCTTTGTCGATGCTCGGCTGGTTGGCTTATCGCCAGATTGAAGCCAGTGGGGTCAAGGAGCGTGCCGAGCTTACCTTGGCCAGTGGGGTTTTGCAATGGCTTCACACACCTCTCTTGACCTCCATGCACCGCATAAAAAACAATTTCGAATTACCCAGTTGCTGAAGGAAACGACAACTCGGTCAGTTCAGCATTCTCCAGCCCTCGCTTGACCAGTGTGGGAATATCCAGCATGCGTTCAACCTTCCTCACATCCTCTATGCGAGTTTTGGTACTCGGGTGGGGAGGCACAAAGAGTGTGCAACAGTCTTGATCCGGCTCGATGGAAATGTCATAGGTACCGATGCGTTTCGCCTCATCAATAATTTCACGTTTATCCATTCCGATCAGAGGTCGGAGAATCGGAAATTCTGCTGCGTCTTCAATCGCGCACAAATTGTGAGGAGTCTGTGATGCAACCTGACCAAGACTATCGCCGGTCACTAGCGCCCAACAGTGCTCCTTCCTGGCCAATTCTTCCGCTATTCGCACCATCATCCGCCGATACAGCACGACCCGGAATGGCGCGGGCGCGCCTAGGACGATCTCACGCTGGATTTCTCCGAACGGAATGACATAGAGCCGTGAATCGTATTGATAGGCGGTCAGGGTTTGGACAAGGTCATGGACTTTGTCTTCGGAAGCTCGGCTGACCAAAGGGCGGCCCGAAAAGTGTATGAAGCTCGCAACGCACCCGCGCTTGATCATCCGATAGGCAGCGACCGGAGAGTCGATTCCACCCGAAGCCAAGCAAACAACCTTGCCGCTGACGCCGACCGGCATACCACCGGGCCCTTCGATTTTCTCTGCAGAGCAAAACGCCTCCTTCGACAGAAGTTCGACGTAAATGGTTACGTCAGGGTTCTTCAAACTGACTTTCTTTCCGGTTCTGTGACACACTGCCGCCCCGAGCATTCGTTCAATGTCCATTGAAGTCAAAGTCAGACGCTTGTCGGCTCGCCTGGCTGTCACTCTGAAAGTAGAAAATGACTGGGGCGTGATCTCCTCGATGACAGCGGCGATAAGCGTATCCAGATTGGGATCAGAAAGCTGGAGTGGGAGTACTCGGCCGAATGAAAAGTTCGCGATACCACAGACACGTCGTAACCGGTCTCGGACGACTTCCGGGCGTACTTCCAGCGGGAGTCGAATGCGGATGCGACTGTGGAGGTTCTCGACCTGTCGGACTCCGACATCCTTGAGGGCGGTTCGAATGTTTCGGATGAGATAGTGCTCGAAGTATTCGCGATTGCGTCCCTTCAGGGCAAGCTCATGATAGTGAAGGATGACGCAGCGCATGAGTTACTGGTGAGGGGTAAGGGGTGAAGGGGGCAAAGCTTTCTTCGGTCTGGAGTGTCTGATCAGTCCGGAGATCAATTTGTCGATATGATTCATCTGCTTATCGAGGTTGTAGTAATAATCCTCACTGAGAAGCTTGAGTTGTTTGGCAATTTCTAGATGTGTATCGAGTTCGCTCAACGATGCCTGTGCGATATGCAGAACATTTGCAAAATCTTTCTTTGTTTGTCTTGCGGCTCCTTCCGCAATGTTGCTAGCGATACTCAAGGCTGCACGACGAATTTGGCTTGAAAGATCGAATCGATACTCTTTAGGAAAGTTGTCTGTTGTATGGTAAACGGCAATGATGAGATCGACAGCCTCTCGCCAAGCATTGAGTTTCTTGTGAGGCTTTTCCATTTCTCTCCCCTTACCCCTAACAGCTCACCCCTCACTGTTTTCGAGGAATCGTTCCGCGTCGATAGCAGCCATGCACCCGGTACCGGCTGCGGTGACGGCTTGTCGGTATGTCGAGTCCTGGACGTCCCCGGCGGCAAAGATACCGGAGACATTCGTGGCCGTTCCGGCGTGAGTGTAGATGTATCCCTTCTCATCCATCTCAATGTGGCCGCTAAACAATGCAGTATTGGGTCTATGACCGATCGCCACGAAGACGCCGGCGCACCTCACCTCGGACACTTTACCGGTCTCCATATTCTTGAGTCGGACGCCAGTCACCACGTCGGTCCCGAGGATGTCTTCTACTACCGAGTTCCAGAGGAACGAGATTTTTTCGTTCTTTATGGCACGTTCCTGCATGATCTTCGATGCGCGAAGTTTGTCGCGCCGGTGGACGATCGACACCTTGGTGGCAAATTTTGTGAGAAACGTGGCTTCCTCCATGGCACTATCGCCGCCACCGACTACGACCAATTCTTTCCCTCTGAAGAAAAACCCATCGCAGGTGGCGCACGTGGAGACACCATGGCCTGTCAGCCGCTTCTCATTAGGGAGTCCAATTTGAATCGCCGAAGCACCGGTGGCGATGATGATGGCCTTAGCTTCCACAGTTCTTTCCCCGTCAATGGTCAGCGAGAAGGGCTGGTGTTTGAAGTTGACGGAAGAAACATCGCCTGTGAGGAACTCCGTCCCGAACCGTTCCGCTTGAGCCCGCATCTCTTTCATGAGTTCCGGCCCCATGATGCCCTTGGCGAAGCCTGGGTAATTCTCAACTTCCGTGGTCGTCGTGAGTTGCCCGCCCGATTGCCAACCTTCAATGAGCAGTGGCGACAGGTTGGCCCGCGCCGCATAGATGGAGGCAGTCAATCCAGCTGGGCCCGAACCGATGATGACAACATTGTGCATGATGCCTGACTCTATCATAGCGGATAAAGCAGAGGGTAGCAGGATGATCTAGGATTCATAAAACGAGTGTATCGTATGTCGAACAAACCACTTAGAGGCATTCTATCTGCGACCCCAACCTCAAGAATGCACCCAAGCGGAGCATATGAGCTGTCTCCAGGCGGCGTATACGTAAGAAATCAAAAGGCCTTGAACAATTGGGTCACATCGCTGGCAAGTCTTCGAGGCTGCTTCGTGCCGTCAAGTACGTAATCCGCATGACGCCGCTTCAGCGTGAGCGACATCTGGCTTTTTATTCGTCGAAGGGCTTCAGAGCGAGTTAGGCCGTTGCGTTCCTTGAGCCTTGCGATCTGGGTTTCGCGATCAGCGGTGACGACCACGGTCTTATCCACACGCTTATCGATGCCAGCTTCAAAGAGGAGAGGAACATCATAGATCACGACAGAGTGAGGATCTTTGCGTACGGCCTGCCTTGTCAGTCGGGCCTGCTCGCGTGCGACACGAGGATGGATGATGTGTTCGAGTTGTCGACGCTTCGTCCGATTCTGAAAGATAATCTGACCGAGAGTTTGTCGGTTGATCGTCTTATCACGGTTTAGGACGGTCTTCCCGAATCGACGAACAATCTCGCGCCAGGCCGGTTTGCCTGGCTGGACCACGTCTCGCGCCAATTTATCGGCATCAATCACCGTGGCACCACATTTCTGGAACATCTTTGCCACCGTGCTTTTCCCAGTCGCAACACCCCCGGTGAGTCCGATCAGAATCATGGTGGAAGAGCTTATCATGTAGCAGACCTTCCAAGAAACCGTGATTGACTTCCTCAGTTTCTGGCTTGTATGAATTTCTACATGCGAAACGCACTCTTGATGGTAATCAGCTTTTGGTTTATCGGGACTGGTTTCAGTATTGCTGGAACCGAAAACACCGCGCCTGGTTCCCGGACGATCACCGTCGCGCTCGACGGTTCGGGGGATTTCACGTCGATTCAAGAGGCGGTCGATAGCGCTCGGAAAGGCGACACTGTAGTGATCACGGCTGGGTCCTATGCGCAGGACCTGACCATCCATAGCAAGGAGAACATCAAGATTGTCGGTGCCGGGATCGATACGGTGATCTTACAGGGACAGGGAGAGATGGTTGGTGTGCTGCATGTCGGAAAGTGGCCCTATGGGGCAACGGACATTGAGATCAGCGGGCTCACCATCAATGACCATGGAGGGCACGCTGTCGGCATCTTCAACGGAACCCGCATCACGTTGCGTCAGCTTCATGTGAAAGGGATGGTGTTCGGCCAGCAAGTCCAGGATGTCCGAATTGAAGACTGCATGATTGGTGGGAGCGAGACAACCGGTGTCCACTTCGCTGATTCTCAAGCCATACTGATCGGAAATGTTATCCACGACAACGATCATGGTGTGAATGTAAGTGGGAAGTCTACCGTCCGGCTTGAACGAAACATCGTCACGAGAAATCTATTCGAAGGGGTCGTGGTGAGCGATCAGGCAAAGTCGGTGTTGCTCAATAATACTTTCGTGAAAAACGGTGGAGGAGCAGCCTTCCTTGGCGTATCTATCAACGAAGTGTCGGGGAATATTTTCAGTTTGAACAAAGTTGGCCTGCTAATCGCTTCATCGAGTCAGACCAAGACTTCGTATAACGCATTATTCAATAGTGACGCCAACTACATGAGGGCCGGATCGCCCAATCTTCATGCCCCGGAGCTTGAGGTCGAATCGGATATTGTCGCCGATCCACGTTTTGTCGATGCAGAGCATAATGACTTCCGCTTAAAGGCCGACACAACTTTGGTCGATCGGGGCAGGTTTCGTTACCTCGGAGCGCTACCCCCTGTTCTGCCGCCGGTATCGACTAGGTAATTCCATTACAAAAACAAGTAGATAGCTGGATCTCATGCTGGGGAGAATGCGTATGGTATGCTTTCTCCGTGGCGCATGGACCTCTGAGTCAGTTTCCCTAAAGTATTGACGTGAGCGTGCCGAGAAGGATTCAACCAGGAGGTCTCCCTTGGCTAGCTTCCGAAGTGATCTTGAAAAACTGTCGGGTGAAGAGATTCCTTCGCTCATGGATATGGAATCCGGCAAGTTGGTCGGTGCAGTGTTGCCAATGTCCGAGCAGGCACAGATCCAAATGCGCAATAGTATCGAAGTGATCGACTACCTCTTGAATCAGGAACGCGTCGTCTGGAGTTAAACGTTCTATTCGTCTGCCCTCCTATTCGGTCAATTCTCACTCAACTCTAGAGACTCCCACTTCTCGCCGCTGACACCATATTGTGTACGCCGAAGACTTCTTCTCTGACACCTTCGTACTGTGAGATTCAGTCAAATGCCTCAAAGACCGAAGAAAGAGTGAACGAGGTCTTCTATCAACTGAGGCTCGGCTTGATTCTCGTCACGAGCAAGTGCATGCTGGCCAGCGTCGGCTTGTCGTGGCACTGCTGAATGAGGTCGCGTGGGAAAAACAGATCGGACGTCTGCTCAGTTTAACGCCGCTCATGGAGCTGAGCGTCAGAGGCTCGAGGAGGATGCCGTCCGTAAACAACATTGGAAACGATGGGGGCCCTATTTGAGCGAGCGTGCCTGGGGAACGGTACGCGAAGACTACAGTCCTCACGGAACTGCATGGGAATCTTTTCCCCATGATCATGCTCGCTCACGCGCCTACCGCTGGAACGAAGATGGGCTTGCCGGCATCTCTGACCGTCATCAATATATCTGCTTTGCCATTGCCCTCTGGAACGGACGCGACCCCATTTTGAAAGAACGGGCATTCGGGCTGACGGGAAACGAGGGCAACCATGGGGAGGATCCCAAGGAATATTATTTCTATCTCGATTCAACCCCAACCCATTCATACATGAAGTATCTGTATAAGTATCCGCAGTACGAGTTTCCCTATACAAAACTGATTGAGGAGAATCGACGCCGACAACGCGGAGAATTGGAGTATGAGTTGATCGATACCGGCATCTTTGACGAGAATCGCTACTTTGATGTCACCGTGGAGTACGCGAAGGCAACACCCGAGGAGATACATATCCGCATACAAGTCGTGAATCGCGGGCCTGAGCCCGCAGTACTCACACTTCTGCCCACACTGTGGTTTCGAAATACTTGGTCGTGGGGGCTGGATGCTCGTCGACCGAGAATGCGTGAGGGCACCGTAGTCGATAACTGGAGTGTGATCGAGCTGGATCATGAGTACTATGGTGAACGCCGACTCTGGTGCGAGCGAACCCCCCCGTTACTCTTTACCGAAAATGAGACAAACTCCAGACGATTATACGGCGATCAAGAGGGCGCCAAGTACGTGAAAGACAGCTTTCATGCTTATGTGATCGGAGGCCAAACTGATGCGATTAACCATGAGAAGTTTGGCTCAAAAGGAGCTGCCCATTATGCCTTCACGCTACCGCCAGGGAAATCTGATGTGGTTCGGCTACGGTTAACGAACGAGGTAGGGCTGGGTGGATTCAATGCTGCGGAATGCGATCGTCTTTTTACACAGCGACTTCAGGAGGCCAATGAGTTCTATGGGGAACTCGCGCCACCTGATCTCTCGGAGGATGCGAAGCAAGTCCAGCGACAGGCTTTTGCTGGATTGCTGTGGAGCAAACAATTCTATCACTACGATCTGAAACGCTGGCTTGTGGGTGATCCGGGGATGCCGGACCCTCCCTCTGAACGACTGCATGGAAGAAATTCAGACTGGTCCCATCTTTACAATGCCGATGTGATCTCGATGCCGGACAAGTGGGAGTACCCTTGGTATGCCGCTTGGGATTTGGCATTCCATTGCATTCCCTTGGCTCTTGTCGATTCGACTTTCGCCAAGGAACAGCTGATTCTGATGCTGCGAGAATGGTACATGCACCCGAACGGTCAGATTCCGGCGTATGAATGGGCGTTTGGAGACGTTAATCCTCCGGTCCACGCCTGGGCAGCCTGGAGAGTTTATAAGATCGAAAAGAAGAGAAAAGGAGTCGGTGATCGGGTCTTTCTTGAGCGTGTGTTTCATAAGCTGCTTTTGAATTTCACGTGGTGGGTCAATCGAAAGGATGCCGAGGGCAAGAACATCTTCCAAGGTGGATTTTTGGGACTCGACAATATCGGGGTCTTCGATCGAAGTGCGCCCTTGCCAACGGGTGGCCATATTGAACAGTCCGATGCCACGAGCTGGATGGGGATGTATTGCCTGAATATGCTCTCAATCGCACTAGAGTTGGCACGTGACAATCGAGCATATGAAGATGTCGCAAGCAAGTTCTTTGAACACTTCGTCTATATCTGCAGGGCCATGAACAACATCGGCGGGGAAAAAATCGAATTATGGGATAGGGAAGACGGTTTCTTCTATGATGTGCTGCATCTGCCTGATGGGCAAACCTACCCACTCAAAGTTCGCTCGCTTGTGGGCTTAATCCCTTTGTTTGCCGTCGAAACACTGGACTCCGAGTTGATCGACAAGCTTCCACGATTCAAGCATCGCATGCAGTGGTTTATCGAAAACCGTCCCGATTTCAGTGCTCACGTGGAGACCCAGTCCCTCAATGGCGAGGTGCGAAGATTTTTATCGCTGGTCAATCCTACGCGTCTTAAGTCCGTGTTGCGCTATATGCTCGACGAGGAGGAATTTCTGTCGCCCTATGGCATCCGCGCGCTCTCTCGTTACCATAGAGACCACCCCTATATACTCTCCATCATGGGAAGTGAGTACCGTGTAGATTATGAGCCTGCCGAGTCTAGGACCGGGTTGTTCGGAGGCAATTCAAACTGGCGTGGTCCCATTTGGTTTCCAGTCAACTATCTATTGATCGAATCGCTCCAGAAGTTCCATTACTTTCTTGGCAATAGCTACACGGTTGAGTACCCGGGTCGAAGCGGTCGATTCGTCTCTTTGAACGAAGTTGCCTCAGAGCTCTCGCGACGACTAACGCATATTTTCCTTCGTGATGGAACCGGACGACGCCCTGTCTTTGGAGGGGCCAAGAAGTTTCAGGAAGATCCGTTCTGGCGCGAGGCTATACTTTTCCACGAGTACTTCCATGGCGACAACGGCGCCGGTCTTGGAGCCAGCCATCAGACAGGATGGACCGGGCTTGTCGCCAAGTTAATCCAGCAATCCGGGGAGTAGTTTACAGCCCAGATCCATTGTATCCTCCCTTGTCTAGCGACTTGCTTGGCCTATTATATAAA
>CAZJOQ010000062.1:0-17778 GCA_964547625.1 uncultured Nitrospira sp. | reverse complement strand
TGCACTGCTCTGGCATCCCCTTGTAACCCGCTGCAATGAATGCATTGCACTCGGCCGCACGCGTTGGAAAGAGCCTGATTACGCGTTACTGAGATTACAACACCAAGGGTTCACCCCAACCCCGGGTCAGAATCGCCTTAACTCGGGATTTTAGTGCTGATGCTTGCCTGCAAGCTCGAACTGGGCGGACGGCCGGGCCGTGAGCCACTTCATCGTCTGCTTGGACATGAGGGCGGCATCCCGCCGCGCGGCGTCCTCAGCCGCGTCCACATCTTGCTTCTCTATGGCTGCAACCAAAACCGAGTGCTCATCGTCCACATCTTCGATGCTATGATCATCCAGAGTATACTGGTAAGCTCTGATCAGTCTCTGCCCCTGCTCGAGAACCTCGCGCGTCCATTTCTCATAATAGACATTGCCACTGGCTGCAGCGATGGTCATATGAAAGTCGTACCTCAACCCCATCAAGGACACCGTGTCTGCGCGCCGGGATGCCTCTTCCATTGCTGTCTGCAGTTCCTTGAAGCGAGCAAGATGGGAGGGCCTCCGATTCCTGGCTGCAAGACCTGCGGTCAGGCGGAAAATCAGCTCAACCGCATCAAGGAAGCTCGGGATAGCAGCGACATCGAAAGGGGCAACAATGGTGCTGCGGTTACGCAAGGTCTGCACCAAACCTTCGCTTGAAAGTCTGATCAACGCCTCGCGTATCGGGGAACGAGAGAGACGAAAGCGATTGGCAAGCTCGGTCTCATCCAACAAGGTTCCAGGATCCAGATCCAAAAACAGGATCTCTCGCCGCAGTTCGTGATACACGGTTTCCGCGCCAGACCCCCGCGCATGCTTTAAGGGTGCTGAATTAGCCGTTGTCTTTGCCGGTGTCGCTTTTTTGGCCTTGCCTGCTGTCGTCATTAGTTGAAAAACCCTTGAATTACCATGCTGTGTAGGCCCACCTAAAACATACATCGGGCGCGCATTCAATCTGGCATACCGACCAGAGGTGAAATGGCCCATTTGTGAATAACCAAACACTCCAAGTATACTACGTATGTACAGGTGGATGCGAAATCAATGGCGGCAGGCATCTCTCTTGACGAGAACGCTGGTTTTTCTTCGCTTGGTGTTGCGAGTGGCCAGGCTATGTGACGGATCGTCAGTTCCTCGACCTTGCCCGGCTCCATCAGTTCTTCTCTAACAAATCCATTGCGGAACCGCGTCCGTAGGGCTCCGAGCCTAAACGAGCCCAGAGTGTATGCGAAACCGTCGGGGGCGACGTCTTCAATCATGATGAAGACGTCCGTGTCCCTTGTCCGAGTTCTACTAGCGACTGCAAGTTGGCGACACGTCAGTATCGCCGATGTGCGAAGGGTTAATGGCAACCCTGTAACACAATAAAAGCTCTCTGGATTAGCCGTCCTAAGGCTTCCTGACAGAGGGCGCGACACGCCGGACATCGACAATAGGGATGGGCTTGATCAGGTACTGACGCCAGACGATCTCTGGTATTCCCTGGATTGCACGCCCGCAGCGCCCGCCATGAATGATACGGACGACGTCCATTCCCTCCGTGACATGGCCGAAGATCGCGACCCCGCAGCCATCGCCGCGGCCGCCGCCGTCAGCCATTGAGGGGTTGTCGATGATATTTATGAAAAACTCGGCGGCCGCAGTGCCGGGTGCATCACGGCACAGGCCGATAGTTCCCGCGAGGGGAGCCAGCCCGGTCAGGCTGGATGGCTCATGCGCGATACGGGGCAAAGGTGTTACGCCAAGGACGTCGAAGCCGCCCTGGACCAGCTGGGCCGGGCATTGGGGCGCCACTTCATTATCCACCCTCGACGCGCGGTAAAAACTGCCTCCGCGGTAGAGGCCAGCATCCATATGGCTGAGAAAACTGGCGGCAGAGAGTGGTGCGCGATCCAGTGCAAGCTCGACGACGATCCGGCCGAGGGGTGTAAGGATCTCTGCCCGCGTCACGGCCGCGACACTGCTTTGGCTGGCGGTATGTGCCGTAGAAAGAAGCGTACCTCCTTCTCAGCCAGATAGTCGGCATAGGGCCCGTAGATCCCGTGCCCCTGCCCCGGAGCCAGCGCTACTTCATGCTGAATACCAGCCTTCACCAGCGCATTGCTTGCACGAAGGACCGACAGATAGAAAATGAGGTCCTGCGTGCCGGATACCAGCAGCAGAGGTCGACGGATATCGGTAATCGTCGCCATGATATCCGCTCGGCCCCAAGCCGAGGGGTTCTGGGCCGGGCTTCCCAGGTAAGCTTCCATGAAACCATCGGGCACGGCGGGAATTCCGAAGCCCGGCGCCGATGCCACGCCGGCCTTGAAGAAGTCCCCGTGGCTGGCAAGGGCGTGCAGGACGTTGAGCCCGCCCCAGCTGTGACCAAAGATGCCGACATTTTCAGTGTCGAGCCACGGATACTGTCTCCCCAGCGCACGGATAACCTCAGCATGATCGCCGGAGATTCCCGGGCCCCACTTGTCCGCGATCCTGATTTGGAAGGTGCGTGAGCGGCCTGGCGTACCCACGGTGTCCATTTTCAGGACAACATAACCTAATTGCGCCATGGCTAGAGGCAGGTTTGCCCCGACGGCCTCCCCCGGAGCGACAAAGCTCGGGTAGGACCACAGGGTCTGCGGCCCTCCATAGATGTAGTCGATGACGGGGTAACGTTTCGTCGGGTCGAAGTCGAAGGGAAGGTACATGACCCCGCGGATCGACACGCCATCCGGCCCAGCGACAGTGAACTCCTCTGGAGGTTGCCAGCCTGTGGCGTAAAGGGCAGAGGCGTCCGCAGCATCAATGACCGCAATCAGGGAGCCGTCCGATCGCCGTAGCTCAATGCGCGGCGGGGTCTCGAAGGACTCGAAGCGGTCGATAAACATCGATCGGTCCGGTGAGAACATTGGCTGGTGGTGCGTGCCGCGTCCCTGGCTCAGCTGGCGCACTGCACCACCCGCGAGTGGAACGGCCATCACGTGAACGTCATAGATGTGCTTAGGGTCCGGTCGGCCGGTGAAGAACACCTGCCGGGCTTCTGCATCGAAGGCAACGATGTTTTCGACGCGCCAGTGGCCCTTGGTGAGCTGACGAAGACGCTTGCCGGACACTGCGTGGTGGTAGATGTGGTTCCAGCCGTTGCGCTCCGACAGCCAGAGAAAGCCCTGGCCCGCCGGCAGCAGTTTGAAGCCGATGTTGCCTGCGTAGAACACTGCATGGGGGTTGCGTAGACCGCCGCGTGGATCCTCCTCGGTCAGGATTGTCTGCGCCTCCCCCGTGTCGGCATCGATGGCAATCAGAGCTAGGCGGCTGAAGCGCCGGTTGAGGCGGGCGAGGTAGACCGTGTTGCCATCGTCCGCCCAACTGAGGAACATGACATGATCCGTTCCGAAGTCTATCTTCACGGGAGTCTGAATCCCGGTAACTGTGTCGATAATGGCGGGATGGTAGCGATAGTAGGGGCCGCCGGCCGGAAATACGTCTCGGTGGACGATTTCCGGTAGCGGGTCGGTCAGCGGGCGGAATTCCGGGACCTGTGGCAGTTCGCGGCGATCAATGCGCATCGCTAGAAGGTGGTGACCCTCTGGGCTCCAAGGCACGGTGGCAACGGCGCGGGTCGAACCGATGGATATCCGATGGGTATCTATGTCCCACTCGAATCGCTCGGCGGCGTTGGTTGTTAAGGGGTGGAACTCTTCCTCAGCCAGTGTCCGTATACCGATGTTGCCGTCCGCCAATACGGATGCGACTCTGGTGCCATCAGGTGACACGGTGTCTGGCGATGGGTAGCCTGAGTACATGAAGAGGTAGCGCGGAAAAGTGCCGGTGGGGGTGATGCTGGCACTTGTTTCTGCATGGGTTTCAACGGCATGGGTGACTGGATCTAACGTTACAGGCACTTCGCCCCAACGAAACCGAATGCGACCATCCGCGCCGAGGATCATCTTCTCAAGCGGCAGAGACGCCGCGTCTGCGGCTGCGCCGAACTGCTCTGAAAGCGCCGCGCGCAGCCGCTCCGCGTCTAGCGCAATCCGCTCTGTTCCGGTCCGCGGATCGATCCATCGCAGCCTGCCGCCGGAGACGTGCCAAAGGCCGCTTCCATCCCGAGTCCACGCGGTGATGCCATCACCACCCTGTACGAGGGATGCGGCGTTCAGCATCTGCTGATAACGTGGTGACAGGCGATTGTAGACATCTTGCGGTTGTGGCCCCGCCGCCCCGGCTATCGCTGGCGCCACCAAAAACAGCGCCACCCACGGCAACATGGTTAATCGCATTATTCAGCCTGGCTCCCTTCTGACATTTAGTTCCATACCTGACGAGCAACGCGCAGTAGATTCGCCCCCAATATGCCCTGCACACTGTCGTCATCCCAGCCACGGAGCAGAAGTTCCTCGGCCAGTAGGGCGATACTCTCCGGCCCCAGCATGTCCGGGAATGTCTTATCTGAATCCAAACCGCTGAACCAGCCAGGGTATTTCAGCGAAAGTTCCCTGCCCTCACCGGTGTCGAAGACAAAGTCGAGACCGATGCCAATATGTGCGGGCCCCACCAGGCCAGCAATGTGATCGGCATGGTCGGCAAGGCGGGACACGCTTGCCTGATCAGCGCTGCCGATGAACGGAGCAAGCCCGACCAAGCCGACAACGCCGCCCTTTGCCGCGCAAGCCCGTATCAGCGTGTCGTCGATATTTCGTGGATGCGAGTGAACCGCCGTCGCGTTGGAGTGCGAAAAGAGGGTGGGGTTAGGGTTGTACGCGATGGCTTCCATCGCTGTACGCGCGCCGACATGAGAGCAGCACAGCATGACGCCATGCTCTGCCATGCGATCGATGACGGTCCGGCCGAAGTCAGTCAGCCCGGTGTCCACTGGCGTTTGGCATCCAGCGCCGAGACGATTGCTGCGGTTATAGGCTAACAGCATCCATCTGACCCCTAGCGCCTGGTACACCTCCACCAAGTCTGGAAGGTCATCGACTGCGGTGGCACCCTCAATGTCGAACATGACAGCAAGACGTCCGGTTGCTTTAGCATCGGCGATAGAGTCCAATCCGTCGCAGAGCAGGAACCGGTCGTTGTTCTTGGCGATCCATCGGCGCATGGTTGCAAGGACTTTGAACGTGTTGTGCCACGGGATCATGTCCATGGCTACGTTGAGGGAAATCACGGTAACCCCCGCCCGGCGATGACGCTCTAGTTCTGGCAGGAAGCTCGTATCCGCGGGACGCAAGGGCATACAGGCGTGGTTATCCCAGATGATCGCACGGCTCACGAGCGCCCTGGCTCGTTGACGCTGCGCAGAGCCCATGCTTATTGACATGCCACCATGGGCCGCGTCCCGGTGTTCTCGATCACGCCTACGCAGCGGCCCTGCAACGCAATGATCACAGTATCCCGAAGGCGCTCAAAAGCAGGAATACGCATGGTCTCAGTGTTATCTTCGGTCGCGGCTGTTTGCATGGTCCCTCCTTCGCGGAACGGATAGTATAATATACATTTAGGTTCGCCAGTGTCAATTCTGCCATCGGCGCCACGGCTCCCGTAAAAAAAAGACAAGACCTGGAGGCGAACGGCAGCTAAGAATTTTCCTCGAATTTGCGCTCGAGCAAAGTCGGCGCTCGGCTGGATAGAGCGGGGGGTGGTGAGTTGAATCCGGTTCAGGCCGCGGTTGTGGCGTGTCGTAATTGCAACGTGGTTGACATATGGATAGTAAATTCACCATTATAAGTCGTGGATCGAAACCCCGTTGGAATTGGAGGCTGCATGGCTGAAACTTGGGATGTCGTGGTTGTCGGACTTGGCGCGATGGGCGCGGCTACGCTTTACCAGCTCGCTCGGCGCGGCGTGCGTGTGATTGGCATCGACCAATACTCACCGCCGCACGATCACGGCTCGAGCCATGGCGAGACTCGCATTACCCGCCAGGCTGTCGGCGAGGGGGAAATCTATTGTGGCTTTGCTCTGCGCTCGCATGACATCTGGCGTGAGCTTGAGGCCGAGAGTGGGGATGCGCTTTTGCTCGAATGCGGTTTTGCGGCTATCGATACATCTGGCGGCCTTTCGCTTATGCACAACCGAATCGGTTTTGTCGACCGCACCGTCGAGGTGGCGGCCGCGATCGGCGTTAAGCATGAAATCCTGTCCGCGACTGAGGCGATGTACCGCTTTCCTGCCTTTTCTCTCCCCGACGATGCAAAGATCTACTTTGAGCCCGGCGGCGGCCTGGTGTTCCCTGAGCGCTGTATCCGCGCCCAGCTGGCGGGCGCGCGTGATCTCGGCGCAAACATTCGTGCCGGCGAAACGGTGACCGCTATCGACACTCAAGGGGGCGCGGTGGTTGTTACCACGGAGCGCCAACGCTATGTTGCCGCGCGAGTCGTGCTTGCATCGGGAGCTTGGGCTCCGGGTATGGCGGGAGGTCCTGCAATGGATTCCATGCAGCTGCTGCGACAGGTGCTTCACTGGTTCGAAGTGGAGGACCCCGACGACTACCGCGCCTCTGGCTTTCCAACATTTATTTGGACGCACGGCCCGACTGTAGCTGACAGTTTCTATGGGTTTCCTATGGTCGATGGCATGACGCCAGGATTGAAGGTGGCGACCGAGCAGTATGCACATGCGACGGTCGCGCCCTCTGATATGGCCAAGGTCGTGGAGTCAGATGAGATCGCGGCAATGTACGCGGACCATGTTGCCGGTAGGTTGAACCGTGTCTCGTGCCGAGGGGTAAAAAGCAACGCCTGCCTTTACACCCAGTCACCGGACGCGGACTTTGTCATCGGGCACTGCGACCTGGGAGAACGCGTGACAGTTATGTCAGCGTGTTCCGGACACGGTTTCAAGCACTCCGCAGCACTTGGTGAGCTGGTTGCGGACCATCTGACAGCAGGCGCTCCGATTCCGGATGCTTTCGCACCGGACCGGCTTGGACTGCGGCCGTGGCGCTGACCACAGCTGATGCCGGTAGACGACCCTCCTTAGGCGGCCGCAATGATTAATCCGGGCACGAGAGCGCCGGACAGTCGGCTTTCCGCGGGTGGTGCGTTGTACCGCCTTGCGGCAGTCGAAGTCTGGGAGCGCTTCAGCTATTACCTGTTGACCACGTTGTTACCGCTTTTTCTGGCTGCCGCGCCATCACAAGGTGGTGCGGGCTGGGAGCCGGCTCAGGCGTTGAGGTTTTACGGTGCGTTCATCGCTGGAGTGACTATAGCGCCGTTTTTTGGTGGGCTGCTGTCGGACCGCTGGCTGGGGACATCCCGGGCACTGTTTGCCGGCGCAATCCTGATGATGGTTGGTCATCTCGTACTTGGTGTATCCGGTGCAGGCGTAACAGGCATTTTTGTGATCGGTCTCATCTGTGTCGGTGGGGGGAATGGCCTGTTCAAGCCAAACATCTCGGTTCTTGTCGGTCGTTTGCCCCATCTCAGCGACGGGGCACGTGACGCGGCGTTCGGTACGTTCTGGATGTGTATCAATATCGGGAGCCTGCTCGCCGCCGTATCGGGAGGCCTGGTGGCCCAGCGCCTCGGGTGGCACTGGGCCTTCTCGATGGCCGCCGCTGGCATGGCGCTCGCTCTTGTGCTGCTCGTGCTTTTCCGCAGATCTGCAATCACTCCGTTTGCCACAGTGCCAGCGCGCCGTTCTGTCGGGGATGAGCAGTTTTCCTGGCACTTTCTGAGGCCGGTAGGTCTCGTGCTGGCCGCCGTCAGTCTATTCGGAATCGGCTATTTCCAGATGTTCGGCATGCTGACTCTGTTTACCGAGACCCGTGTCGACAGGGTCATCTTCGGCTTCGAGGTACCGACCATCTGGTTCATTTCACTCAATCCACTGATGATGATCATCATTATGCCGATCATCACTCGGAAATGGTCAAGCGGACGTGGCACCGGACATGACTGGTCGACATCGACAAAAATGGCGGCTGGATTCGCCAGTCTAGCGCTGGCTTTCGTCATCGTCTGTGGTGCAGCCGTCGAGGCCCAGTCGGGCGCCGTTAGTCCGCTCTGGATTATTGTGGCGATACCTTTGCTGACCCTTGCAGAGTTGCTAACCGGGCCGATTGCACTGGCAGCGGTATCGCGTCTTGCTCCTGCGCCAGTAGCCAACGTTGCAATGGGAGGATTCTCCGCAGCTGTCGGTATTGGCGCACTGTTGTCGGGCCAGATAGGCGCGCTGGCCATTGGTGATCAAATGTTGCCCGTGAGTATTGCCATCGCTGCAGCTGCGGCCACAATTTCGGTGTTCCTGATCGTACAGCGTGCGAACCTGCAGCGCCTTGGTGTCTGACGCATCGGGCAGTCAGCCCCAAGTAGGTTTTTTCTGAGTTCGCTGAGGGCAAAACTCTTTGTTGACTTAAACTCTCATGAAATTGGCTAAACGAAAGTGCGCTAACACCCTTTTCCATATTTTTTTTGGAAATATCGTTGACGGATTATAAATTATCCATCATTCTTCGCAAAAGGCAGTTTCGGATATAATTTTAACCGGGAGGACGTGTAGTGTCTAAATCAAAGATAGAAACCGTTCTTTGCGCACCAGCTGTGACGGGCTGCTTGCTTCTGATAGCGCTTATACCACCGAATGTGGCGTCAGCTGCCGAGAATGCGGCAGATGGCGCCCTTTCCATAGATGAGATCATTGTGACGGCGAGCAAACGGCCGCAGCGCATCATTGATGTTCCCTATGCTGTCACAGCTATTGGCGGGCAGGAGATCGCGGATCGTGGCGCCGTCGATATTACAGATCTGCAGTATTCAATTCCCGGTCTGAACATCAGTTCGTTGCAGCCGGGGGCAAGTTCTATCAGAATGCGCGGGATCAACCCCGGATCCGGTACCGGTTTGCCGATTGTTGGTGTTTATGTTGATGAAGTTGGTATCAGCATCGACCAGCAGCAACGCGCTGGCGGTTTTCCTCTGGTCGACATTGAGCGTATCGAGGTATTGCGCGGCCCGCAAGGTACGCTTTATGGCCAGGGATCTGTTGCTGGCACCATTCGGTATCTGACCAAAGATCCAAGCCTGACCGAGGTCAGTGGCTTTGCTGAAGGTAATGCTTACAGTCAGGAAAAGGGTGGCATCGGCTATCGCGCCAACGGGGCCATCGGAGTGCCGCTGGTAAAGGACAAGTTGGGTATTCGGGTCGTTGCCGGTTACGAAGAATTCGCTGGCTGGATTGATTATCCCTTGGCCGATCTAAAGGATGCGAATGAGACCGAACGGTATTTTGTTCGCTCCAAATTACTGGCGCAGCTTTCTGAAACTCTCGAGGCAACGCTGCTGTATCAATATGTTGATCAGAAGTCTGGCGCGGATCAGGTGAGTGGGTTGGCAGACACTGGCGTAAATGAATTCCGCAGTTCGGCAGGCCCAATCTCTGACGAGAGTCATCTGGCAAATCTTGTCCTGGACCTTGATCTGGGTTTGGTTACATTGACCAGCGCAACAGGTTATCAGCATCGAAACTTTGACTCATCGTTGGACCTTGCGCCATCATCGCCGATCGCCATTTCAACGGATACAATCTTCAAGCAATTCTCACAGGAAGTCAGGCTTTCATCCAACGAAAATGATTCGCCGTTTTCTTATGTGATTGGTGGCTGGTACCGTGATTTCAAATCAAACGTTGACCGGGTGGGGACATTGTTCGGCGATCCGTTTCCGCCGCTGGACCTGAAGGGCGATGCTCCTGTTGATTCCACATCCTATGCGATTTTCGGTGACGCAACCTACAAGTTCACTGACGCTTTCGAAACGAGTGTCGGCATGCGGTATTACTGGGATGACCGGGAGGCAAAGTCAAGCGCTGCAGGCAGGCCTCTCACTGTTGCAGAAGATAGCTTCAATTCCTTCAGTCCACGGGTCAATATCCTGTATCGCTGGGATGAACAGGTTTCGACTTATGCAACGGTTTCCAAGGGCTTTCGGAGCGGGGGATTCAATAATAGTGGCTCAAGTTTCGGACCCGAAACAGTCTGGAACTATGAGATCGGTACCAAGGCTGCCCTGCTGGACAATCGCCTGCTTCTTGATCTAGCAGCCTATTATCTTGACTACAAGAACCGTCAGGCTCAGGCTATTATATTTGTAAACGATGTGCCATTTACCGAAACCAACAACGGCGGTGCAGCATCCGGGCCGGGGATTGAAGCTTCTGCAAGTGTTATGCTGATCTCAGGGATGAAGCTGGATGTCAACTTCAGTTATACCGACCTGCAATTTGACAAGGATACTTTAGATACTAATGTAGGGGATCCTTTCAGTCTAGTGCCGGACTTTACCGGTTCTGTGTCATTGAGCCACTCCTTTGATCTGCCAGGTAGTCTTAGAGGTTTCTGGCGTACTGACTTCCAGTATGCTGCTGACTGGCGCTCTATTTTCCGAAGTGGTGACGCCGTTCTTGAAGATTTCACGTCAACATCACAGAGTATTCTGAATGCGCGCGTTGGTATTGAAACCGGCAATGTGACAGTCACTCTAGATGCTTATAATATTCTGGGTGAAGATGCTGTCGTCTTTCCGTTCTCGCCAATTGCGGTCAATCAGCAGGCAAACCGTCTGAGGCCTAGAAGTTATGGTCTGACAGTGCGGTACAACTACTGATACTTATAAGAGATGGCGGGTAACCTGTTTGACCGATCGCCCGCCACCCCTTATTTTTCTTTCATAACATACCTGACGGATGGCCAAACGCACGACAAGCACAGCATTGTGACAAGCGATCCATGCAGGTGCGAGACAGCGTTCTGGATCTGGGTGTCGAGCTTTCCAGAAAAATGAAGGAGTAGAATTAGTTGATGGTTGCGATCAACCGGTATTCATCTGCTTTTACACTTGTGCTGGCTTGTCTAATTATTGGCCCCGTTTCGGCGACGCAAGATCAATCGGCATTCGCTCCGATTACTTCTCTGTTGACGGCCCCCGGCGCTACGCGCACTGTGACGGGCCAACCCGGTCCTGAATATTGGCAGCAAAGGGTGTCCTACGATATTGACGTTACATTGCTCGAGGAAAAGCAGGCCCTGAAGGGTGCTGCGGAAGTGACCTACACCAATAACTCCCCCGAAGTACTGGATACCTTGTGGTTTGCATTGGGCGAGAACCGTTTTGATCCCAAATCGTTGGCATTTCAGGCCGAAACATTGCCTTTGGATCCGGAAGGCAAGCCCCGTATCACTGAATGGGAACTGGCTTGGGCTGCATCAATTATCAACGAACCCAGAAGTTTTGCCATTTCAAAAATCCAGGACGGTAACGGAGAACCGATTTCCTTTGAGGCAAGGAGCAGCCTGATCCGGTTGCCACTGAACAAGGCGTTGCAGCCCGGAAAAAGTGTCAGGCTGGAGTTTTTCTGGACGTTGATGTTAAAAGACCTCAATCATATCCCCTCGCGAAGCGGGTATGAATATTTTCCCAAGACTGACAATTATCAGTTTTCAGTCGGCCAATGGTACCCACGGGCGCTTGCCTTTACGGATTATGGGGGCTGGTCGATCAGACCGTTTCTGGGATCTGGAGAGTTTAATACGGAATTTTCAAATTTTGATGTTCGGATCACCGTGCCGTCATCTCATCTGGTCGCCGGAACAGGGACCCTGAGCAACGCTGATACCATACTGACATCAGACCAGCGCCAGCGTTTGAAACTGGCCGCCAAATCGGACAAGCCGATCTTTATCGTTACGCCGGATGAAGCGCAGGTCAATGAAGCAGCACCCGCCGACAAAACCCGTACATGGGTTTTTAAGGCGAGAAATGTGCGTGATTTTGCTTGGGCTAGCTCTCCGAAATTTGTTTGGGATGCGGCTGGTTTTCATCAAGATGACAAAGAAAACCCTCTCGTGATGGTGATGTCGTTCTATCCGAGCGAGGCTATGCCGCTATGGTCACAATATTCAACAGAATTGGTAAAGTATACCCTTCAGTACTATGGCGAAAAGACATTCCCGTTTCCTTATCCGGTTATGCAATCGGTGAATACTTTTTCCCGGACGACCGGTATGGAGTATCCCATGATAGGCTTTAACGGCCCACGTCCTTATATGGACCCAAAAACAGGGCTGAGACAATATGGTATTGCCGAACGTGACGGGCTGGCAGAGATTGTCATTCATGAAACAGGACATAATTATTTCCCTATGGTCGTGGGTTCTGATGAGCGCGAGTTTGCATGGATGGATGAGGGAATCAATACATTTCTCACTCATCTTGCTGCCATGGAATGGAGTGATCCACCGCCTGCCACGATGTTTGGAACACCGGTTGCCGCTTTGTTCAAACGTGCAATGACATTAGAGCCGCGGTCTCCGATCACGACTCCTGTGGACGAACAGCACGATCATTTTCAGACCACTTACTTTAAAACGGCGGGTGTGTTGATTGTCCTGCGGGAACAGATATTGGGGCGCGAGACTTTTGACCGTGCGTTAAGTGAATATTCCCGCCGGTGGAGATTCAAACGGCCCACACCGGCAGATTTTTTCCGGACAATGGAAGATGTTTCAGGTGTTAACCTTGACTGGTTCTGGCGGGGCTGGTTTTTTGGCACAGACACCTTTGATATGGCTATCGTAGGGGTAACCCGGTTCATTCATCATGTTGAGAGCACGTCCGCGATCGAGGCGTCTGACAGCGATCCCAAAGAAGAGGGGAAAGATGACGCGCCTGCGCCCAGGGACCCATTTGCTGACCCCGTCACACATAGGCATAACAAAGAACAGGGCATGACGGCCTTTACCGCGACCCGGCCCGAACTTCAGGATTATCATGATCAACGGAGCGACAAGGACACCGCAACCGCAAGGAACGCTATTCGTTTACCGGAGGATATCTGGCGGGACAAGACGTTGGAAGGTGCCTGGTCTCAATTACCCTATGTGTACGGCGTTACAATTGAAAACAAGGGCGGGCTATTGTCCCCCATGGCTCTTCGTCTAGAATATGCTGATGGCGCGGAGGAAGATCGGGTACTGCCGGTTGAAGCGTGGCGAGTTGACAGTAAAAAAATTACCGTGCCAGTTTATTCCGAGCGGGAGATTGTCAGATTTCAGCTCGATCCCGATCATATATTACCCGATCTGAATCTCGCGGATAACATTTTCTCCGGGCCGGTCGCAGAAGCTCCGGTTATACCGGGCAGGCGTGCCGGGGATCCTCGCGGAGCCATGGGGCTTGATGGCGTAGCGCTCACCCGGGACGGTCAAATTATTCACAAATAATGGCCTTACTCTTTTCCCAAATCTGACAAAACGAGGCAATTTTGCTGGCACTCATTTTTCCATCAATATTCCTAAAGAAAAGTTCCGCGCTGGGTTATGCCATGATACTTATGGCACTTGGTCCTTCTTGTGTCGCAGCTGACACAACATCAGATCGACCGGCAACCTATGACCAGTATCTCCGCATGAGTGAACTGGTTAAAAATCAGACATCAGAAGTTTATTGGCTGGCTGACAAAAACAGCTTCTGGATTCAGGCAAACGGACAAATCAGTCTGTTAGAAACAACCAACCCAGAGCCCATGATAAATATCGATGAGGATCGTTTCCGCGAATCTCTTGTATCAACTTTTGGGGAAGACGCACAGTCAAAGCCCTTGCCTATGTCAACCTTCAAGCCCTCAGGGAAAAGCAAGGTGGACTTTGTCTGGCAGGGCATACCCGCAACATTTGCTACGCACGACTATTCTATCACAACGCAGCCAGACCAGACCCTCGCTCCCGGTTTTTTTAAGCGAAATCTTGTTCTGTATACGACGGAGCGAGCTCCGGATATCTTGGCGCCCAATTCGAAGTATCTTGCAACCGTCCGCAACGGGAACCTGGCCCTTAGATCCACAGAAGACGGCAATTATACGAATTTGACGACCGACTCAGAAGAGCGCTTCGGATGGGATTTGGACGGAACTCGCTTTAGTATCGGCAATATGAAAGAAGCTCCCGTCACCCCCTGGTCACCGGACAGTCAGCATTTGTTTGCCATAAAACTCGACCGAAGGGCTGTTCCCCAGATACCTGATTATCGCCCTATTCATGACCCCTTGCCTGATGTCATCATGACTGATTACCTGGCAGCAGGGGGACCGCACTATCGATACGATCCTTTTATTGTAGACGTAAAATCGAAGAAAATTCTCCCCATCACCGGGGTTGATGTCTCGGAGCACTTTGTGCTCCTGCTTGAATGGGCAGAGGACAACAGGACAGTTTATTTTGCCCGGCTCAATCGTAACTTCAGCCAAATTGATGTTATTGCCGCTGACGCTGCAACTGGCACTGCAATAATCATTTTTACCGAGAAAGGCGAACCAGGCCTCCGCTCACCACACGAAGTTTATTATGCGGGCAATATGGGCTTTACACTATTGCCAGAAAAAGCCGGCTTTCTCTGGCGCTCGGCAAAGGATGGCTGGCGGCAGTTATACCATCATGATCTGTCGGGGAAGCTCGTCCGAAAAGTAACCCAGGATACCTATCCGGTAGATATGGTGAAATCAATAGACTGGCGGAACAGGCAGGTGTATTTCACGGCCCGAAGTGACATGCAGAATGTCTATGATTTTCACCTGATGCGTGTGAGCCTTGATGGAGGGAAACCGGTTCAGTTGACCAAAGGCCGTGGCGAACATACGGCCACTCTATCTTCCGATAATATGTATTTTATCGATCAGTATTCTTCAGTATCAATCCCTCCACAAACTGAATTGAGAACAACAGCGGGGAAACTGGTCCGTGTTCTACACAAGGCTGACATCAGCGAATTAAAGGCCACAGGCTGGACTCCGCCCCTTGAATTCGTGGTTAAGGCAGCGGATGGCAAGACGGATGTGCACGGAGTGATGTATCGACCGGCTGATTTTGATCCAACAAAAAGATATCCTGTCATCGAGCATATTTATGGCGGGGCACCCATGATTAACCGGGACACCACATTCATTGCCTCAGAAGTACCCAGTGGTAATTATGAACAGGCTCTGGCCCAGCTTGGCTATCTGGTTGTGAAATTTGATACGCCCGGCACAGCCGGACGGTCCCGCGCCTTCCAGATGGAAGTTATGAATAAATGGGGGCCGGGACTGGTCAAAGACCATGCGGCCGTTATTGCCAATCTCGGGAAAGCCTATGGTTTTGTTGATGCTGGCCGGGTCGGGATATATGGCCATAGCTGGGGCGGTCAGAACGCATTAATGGCCTTGGCAAACGAGGACATTTATGATGCTGCCATTGCCACAGCTCCCGGCTCAAGCCAGGGAAAATTGCAGGATTTCTTCATGGAGGCTTACTTCGGGTCGCCTGAAGAAAATCCCGAGCCTTATAAGCGGGCAGAAATCTTCAACTATCTTGGTCAGATCAGCAAGCCATTGTTGATCGGAGCAGGAACACAGGATTATTTTTTGTACTCAATGACTTTGCGTATTAGCAACGCTCTGATCAGGGATGGCATTCAGCATGAATTTGTTGCCTTGCCGACGCAAGGTCATGGCATCTATGGACCCTACGCTGATTATCTGACGGAAAAAATGACACAGTTCTTTCTCATAAATGTGCCGCCGGACAGTGTCACCCCATGATTCAGAAAGCCAAGATTATGACAGATCAGGGTTCGATTATTGTCAAATTCTTTTCTGATCAGGCCCCCGCCGGCGTTGTCAATTTTCTGCAGGATATAGATCGCGGCTATTACAGAGCCACGCAGTTTTACCGTGTTGCCCGTGCTGATAACGACATCATGCCCCACGCCCCGGCACAACCCATTCAGGGCGGGGTGGATTTTTACGGTATGGCACAACTTCCCTGCCCGTCGGTCATTCACGAGGCGTCAGACATGACCGGTCTGGAGCGTGTTGCCGGTACAATTTCTGGCGCCAGAAACGAGCCCGGCACCGCAGCGTCAGAAATCTTTATCAATGTCACCGATAACCACTGCATATCCGTGGGCGGTAACCGGGTTATGGGGGGCAGGGGTGTGGCGGTTTTCGGCAGGGTTATATCCGGAATGGTTGTTGTCCGCACTATGCAGGCATTAAGATGAACAATATCACGGAAGCGATAAAGTTTGACTCCGCACTCTCCCCGATTCTTCGCCTCGAGCGATCGCCATGAACAGAAATCTTCTACGCGTTAGCCGAGTCTTCTGCCTTGCGCTTGCCTTCCTGTTTCCCGCACTCGTCTTGGCAGAGGGGAAAGAAGTGAGTGTCCTGGTCACCAATGCCGTACTTATTGATGGCACCGGAGCCCCGGCGGCTCGAGGCTCCCTGAGGTTTCGGGGAGCGCGTATCGTTGAGGTGGGGCAGCTCTCGGCCCGCCCCGGGGAAACGGTGATTGACGCCGGCGGCAGGGTTCTGGCACCAGGGTTTATCGATACGCACACCCATCACATTGACGCCGTGAACTGGGACAGTGAAAGCCAATATCTCCCGGATCTCCCGGATGCGCTTTCCGCCGTAAGCCAGGGTGTGACCACGAGCATTGTGGGGCAGGACGGTCGATCCTATCTCCCCATTGGGGGAAGCCTGGCAGGGCTGGAGGAGTCAGGAGTAGCGATTAACGTGGCCAGCTATGTCGGGCACGGGTCGATTAGGCTCGCTGTCATGGGGGATGATTTCCGGCGCGCCGCAACCGGCGATGAGGTTGACGCCATGATCGACATGGTGGTGGAAGCGATGCAGGATGGAGCGCTGGGGCTTTCGACTGGGCTTGAGTACAATCCTGGCATTTATGCCACTTCGGACGAGGTTCATGCGCTTGCGAAGGCCGCGGCACATCGCGGCGGGCGCTATATTACGCATATCCGCAGCGAGGATCGCGGCCTGTGGGAGTCGATCGAGGAGGCCCTTTTGGTAGGTGAAGCGACTGGCATGCCTGTTCAGATTTCTCACGCGAAGCTGGGAATGAAAGCGCTCTGGGGGCAGGCCGATCGTTACCTGGGCAAGTTGGAGGAGGCCCGTGCTCGCGGTATTAATGTGTCCGTAGATGTCTATCCATACACCTTCTGGCAGACAACGCTGACGATTCTTTTCCCAGATAGGGATTACGGTGACTTGGAAGCGGCGCGCTATGCTCTGGAGCAAGTCGTCGCACCAGAGGACATCCGGTTTGTCGTTTATCGACCGGATCCTTCCCTTGAGGGCAGGACGCTTGCAGAAATAGCGATGGAGCGTAACGAGCCGAGCGAGGAAACGCTTATCAGCCTGATCGTAGACAGTCCTACCCCCGAAGATTTCGAACTCGTACTGATGGAAGCCATGTCTCAGAATGACGTGGATCAATTGCTTGCCTGGCCGCATGCAAATATCTGCTCCGACGGGCATCTCGCCGACCGGCATCCCAGAGGTGCCGGGGCTTTCACCCGTGTGCTGCGATATCATGTTAGGGAGAAAGGTTTGCTATCTCTTGAAGAAGCTATTCACAAAATGACCGGGCTCGCCGCTGCGCACATGGGGCTCTCTGAAAGAGGTTTGCTTCGCGCCGGCTACTTTGCAGACATGGTGCTCTTTGATCCGGCAATCGTGGCGGATCAATCCACGGTGGAGAATCCCCAAGCGCTTTCGTCTGGCATAGACCGCGTCTGGGTGAATGGCGAAAAGGTCTATGAGGAGACTAAATCGACGGGTTTGCGTCCCGGTCGCTTCTTAAGGCACATTCAAGGTACCTGACGCCCCCGTCATGCTCGCGGTGCATACGCACGCTGGTCCGTGTGGTATCTTAGGCGATAACTAAATGATCGGTGGAGTCGCCAGTGAGAGACGCGGATATCGGCATTCGCCTGA
>CAZJOQ010000061.1:0-17818 GCA_964547625.1 uncultured Nitrospira sp. | reverse complement strand
GCCTCATCCCCAGCATGAGCCGCAAAGGCAACTGCTGGGACAACGCCTGCGTCGAAAGTTTCTTCGGGACGCTCAAGCGTGAGCTGGTCTATCATCGGCACGACGCCACGCGAGAGGACGCGAGGCAGGACCTCTTCGAAGACATCGAGGTGTTCTATAATCGGCAGCGCCGCCACTCGACCCTTGGCTATGACTCCCCAGCTGAGTATGAAGCGAGGGCGGCAGTCGCGTAACCCGGTGTCCACGGGATTGGGGGAAGGTCAGAATCATCCTGCCACGGCGAAGATCGAACTTCATCATGCACTGTTGGGAACGGTGGGGGTCTGCGCGGCCCTCTCAAAAGCAGTGGCATCATCGATGCCTAGCGCGTCACAGCAGTTAGTGAAATGGGCCGAAGTGGCATGGGCTGGTTCCGTGATTCTCTTCGGACTTCTCCTGCTCGTCTATTCCGAATAACGGTCCGCAGCCAGGGCCGGCTCTCATTTGACACCTTTCTGAAGCCTGTGCTACCTCTAACCTCATACAGCTATCGTTACTTGCTTAGGAATCTCTAACCAGCCTAGAAAGTCAGGCGGGGTAGAGGAGGAACCATGGGTGGACATAGTCACTGGGCCACGATCAAACGGCACAAAGGGGCCCAGGACGCGAAACGCGGGAAAATCTTTACGCGAATCATCCGGGAGCTCACCATTGCGGCTCGGTCCGGTGGTGATCCCGATGGGAATCCCCGATTGCGTTTGGCGATCGCCAAGGCCAAGGAAGCTAACATGCCGGGCGACACGATGAAGAAAGCCGTCCAGCGTGGGACGGGCGAGCTTCCTGGCGTGAACTATGAGGAGTTTGCTTTAGAAGGCTATGGTCCTGGAGGGACGGCACTACTTCTCGAGATTACGAGCGACAACCGGAACCGGACCGTCGCGGAGATTCGCAGTCTTCTCACGAAAAATCATGGCAATATGTCCGAAGCGGGTGCCGTCGCCTGGCAGTTCCATAAGAAGGGACTTGTCGCGATTGAAAAGGGGAAGGTTGATGAAGATGCTCTTCTCTCGTTGGCCCTCGATGCTGGGGCGGAGGACGTGAAGGTCGGTGAGAAGAGTTATGAGGTCCTCACCAGCCCACAAGATTTTGAGGCGGTAAAGAAGGCGTTGGTGGAGGCGAGCATCGACACAACTTTGGCCGAGATCACCTTCATTCCGCAGAACACAATCCGTCTGGAAGAAAAGTCCGCTGAGCAAATGCTCAAGCTGATGGAAATCTTGGATGAGCACGACGATGTGCAGAAGGTTCATGCGAATTTCGATATTCCGGATGAAGTCATGGAGAAAGTGGCCGCGACGGCAGCAGGATAGCAAAGTCGGCCAACCAACATCATAATGTCACTCGGATAACCAGACGACATGATCGCCTTTCTCATGGGGCGGTTGGCGTTCAAGGCACCTACCCACCTGACGCTTGATGTGCAGGGGGTTGGGTACGAAGTTCATATTCCCCTCAGCACCTATTACGCCCTACCGAACCTCGACGAAGTCACTGCACTGAATATTCATACGCATCTTCGTGAAGATGCGATCCAGCTGTTCGGTTTTCTCTCGCAAAGTGAGAAGGAGTCGTTTTTGCTGCTGACCAGCGTGTCGGGCATCGGTCCGAAGCTCGCGCTGAGTGTGCTTTCCAGTTTATCGATCACAGATCTGGTTCATGCTATCCAGGCGGAAGACGTCGAGAAGCTTGCCACGGTTCCTGGTATCGGGAAGAAATCGGCTGGACGCATTACTCTTGAACTGAAAGACAAGGTCCATAAAATTCACGGTACGTACCCCCGGTCCTCCGCTGCGGAAGTGTCTGACGCGGAAGGGCCTTATGAGGACGCGCTTTCCGCTCTGCTAAACTTGGGCTATCGTGCTCAGGACGCCAAGGATGCTTTGAAGCGTGTGATGAAGGCCACGACAGGCTCCCTGGCATTGAAAGAGCTCATTCGGGAAGGCCTCAAGGAACTTGCAAGGGGGTAAGCATGATGCCATTCGATATCAGGAATGCGGCAAAGCTCTTCATGTGCGTTGTGGCCATCGGAGCGACGGTCATTGTCACGTACCCACAAGTCAGCATCGCGGAGGAGGCCCCGCAGCCCAAGAGCATCAGGATGACCTGCGGGAAGTGCCCGGAGGGGTATGCGACAACCGGTGTGACTCAGTCCCCTGAGATCTGCAAAGACGAGGATCCAACTCTTGTACAGTGTGTACCGCTAGGGGCAAACATGCTGGGGGTGTGTGGGGCGTGTCCCGACGGCTATTCAGAAATCGGCAGTTCCTCGGTTCCAGCGCGATGTGGAAGCAGCGACGGTGGACGGATGAGTCAGTGCCAGTTGCGTAACATGGAAACTAACTTGCCCGATCCGACCCAAGGGTACAAAACCTGTCCTCCGGATTGCGGGAGTACGGCTAGGCCGGGCCAGGGGGCTCTGCCACCTCCCCCCAAATATCAACAGGCACCGGAAAGCAAATGAGCATGGGAAACGCATAATGACCGACCGTCTGGTGACCAGCCGCGCCACGGACGAAGAGCGAGGTCTGGAGAATGTGCTCAGGCCCCAGACGCTCGACGACTACGTCGGCCAAGAGAAGATGAAGGACTCGCTTCGGATTTGTATCGAAGCGGCTCAACAGCGGCGCGAAGCACTCGATCACGCTATTTTTTACGGTCCCCCCGGGCTTGGGAAGACGACCATCGCCCACATTATTGCCAAAGAGATGGGAGCGGTGCTGCGGTCGACCTCGGGGTTGGTCCTCGCTCATGCGGGCGACGTCGCGGCGATTCTGACCAATCTTCAAGCGCATGATGTGCTCTTTATCGATGAAATTCACCGTTTACCCGCGTCCGTGGAAGAAGCGCTGTATCCGGCGATGGAGGATTTTCAGCTGGATCTGGTCATTGGGCAAGGTCCTGCCGCGAGGACTGTGAAGCTCGATCTTCCGCCGTTTACGCTGGTGGGCGCGACGACGCGGGCTGGGTCTCTTACCTCTCCGCTGCGAGATCGATTTGGGTTGGTGTATCGCCTTGAATTCTATGGACCGTCCGAGCTGGAAGCGATCGTGACCAGATCTGCTGGCGTCCTCGGTATCGGAATCGACCGGGACGGGGCAGCGGAGATTGCGCGCCGCGCACGGGGCACCCCACGGATTGTCAATCGGCTTATCAAGCGCATCAGAGACTATGCCCAAATCAAGGCGGATGGGCATATCACCAAATCAGTCGCGCAAGAAGGGTTAGCCTGGTTGGGAATCGATGAAGCCGGGTTTGACGACATGGATCGCAAGATTCTTCTGACTATCATCGAGAAGTTCAACGGGGGACCGGTTGGTGTTGAATCCCTGGCAGCAGCGGTTCAAGAAGATAAGGGTACGATCGAAGACGTGTACGAACCCTATCTCATTCAGGCTGGCTTTCTGGATCGCACTGGTCGAGGTCGCCAAGTCACTCGGTTAGCGTACGACCATTTCAAACGATCGTCGCCATTCCTGATGTAGACGACGAATTCCAGCCTTTGGGAAACTCCCGATATCCCAGCGTCATCCTTGCAATAGTTTCTATCGTTCCTGTAGAATTCTCCACTTATCTGCGCAGGCCCCATTCCCGCACGGGGGTGAGGTCGTCCTCCCGGATCCAATTCCTGAGGCTAGGCTCACCATGCCAGGAGATATGCTGGAATACCGTAAGGAAATCGACAGGATCGATGATGAAATCCTTCGCCTACTCAACGAGCGGTCGAAGAGTGTTATTGAGATTGGGAGGATTAAAAAAGAAAAAGATGCCGGTGCCAATCTCCACACTGCGGGGCGTGAGGCGGAAATCGTCGACCGGTTGACCAAGCACAATACTGGGCCGTTCCCCAGCGAGGCCATTCGGTCCGTGTATCGAGAAATCATGTCAGCGTCTCTGTCGTTGGAGTCGCCTCAGAAGGTGGCCTATTTGGGACCGCGGGCGACCTTTACCCATATGGCCAGTATGCAGAAATTCGGATCGTCCGTTCAGTATGTGCCAGTCCACAGCATCAAAGAGGTGTTCAGCGAAGTCGAGAGAGGGCGAGCCAACTTCGGGGTGGTACCGATTGAAAATACGACGGAAGGCGTGGTGAATCACACGCTCGACATGTTTATCGATTCCAACTTATTGATCTATGGGGAAATTCTTCAGGAGGTTTCGCATCATCTCTTGTCAAAGTCTGGCCTAATCGAGGACGTCAAGAAAATCTATTCCCATCCGCATGCCCTTGCGCAATGTCGGAACTGGCTTGAAACAAATCTTCTGCATGTTCCGGCGGTTGAAGTGGCCAGCACGGCCCGGGCGGCCGAGGTCTGCATCGAGGAACCCGGGTCGGCGGCCATTGCATCGGAATTGGCCGGTCAACTCTATGGGCTCAAAGTCATCAAGTCACGCATCGAAGATAATCTGAACAATTTCACTCGTTTCCTCATTTTGTCGCAGAAGCCATCGGAACGGACGGGCAAGGATAAGACATCATTAATGTTATCGGTGAAAGATAAAGTCGGGGCACTTTATGATCTGCTCCGTCCCTTTGCTTCCCACGGGCTGAATATGACTAAAATAGAATCTCGGCCCTCCCAGCGAAAGGCGTGGGAATATATCTTCTTTGTGGATGTCGAAGGCCACATCAACGAAGAGCGGGTCAGCAGAGCGGTGGAAGAAGTCAAGGGACGCTGTCTCTTCATGAAAATTTTAGGGTCGTACGCTATTCACAGCTGACCATGGGATTACAGGTCCACCCAGATATCCGCTCACTCAGTCCGTATGTTCCCGGTAAACCCGTCGAAGAACTCCAACGGGAACTTGGCCTCACTCGCGTCATCAAGCTGGCGTCCAATGAGAATCCGCTGGGACCTTCACCGAAAGCGATAGCCGCGCTCAGTGGGGTGGAGGCTACGCTGCATCGATATCCAGACGGCGGGGCGACTCAACTACGTCAGGCGATTGCCGATCGATGGAAGGTGGCTACCGACCAAGTCATTTTGGGAAATGGTTCTGATGAGATCCTTGGCCTATTGGCAAAAACGTTCTTGACTCCAGGTGATGAAGCCATCATGGCCGATCACACCTTCGTGATCTACAAGATGGAAGTCACCGCCGTCCATGGCAAGCCGATAGTCGTGCCTCTGGTCAATTGGACCCACGACCTTGAGTCGATGGCACGGGCCATTACGCCTCGGACCCGATTACTCTTTCTCTGTAACCCCAATAACCCCACGGGAACGATGGTATCGGCAGAAGCCGTCGATCGGCTTATGGCTCAAGTGCCTGAGGATGTCATTGTCGTATTCGATGAAGCCTACTTTGAATATGTTCGTAGTTCTCAATTCCCCGATGCGCTGGCGTATGTGAAACAAGGGCGGAACGCGATCGTGTTACGGACGTTCTCCAAAATCTATGGACTTGCAGGATTGCGAATTGGGTATGGGGTCAGCACCCCGGAGATCATCGGCTTTCTGAACCGAGTCCGGCCTCCGTTTAACGCCAATAGTGTGGCCCAAAAGGCCGCTCTCGCGGCGTTAGAGGATGATGATCATGTGGCCCAGAGTCGGGCGGTCAACGCAACTGGCATGGAGCAGCTGGGACAGGGACTGCGTGCATTTGGAATGAATCCCATCCCGAGCGAGACGAATTTTCTCTATTTTGATGCCAAGCGGGATGGTCGATCGGTATTCGACGCGCTGTTGCGAGAGGGAGTTATTGTGCGGCATATCGAGGGAACCATGATCCGTGTCACCATCGGTCAGTCCGATGAAAACACCGCCTTCCTCCAGGCATTGAAGAAAGTCTTAGATGGAGCAAGGTAGGCCTATAGTGAGGGAATTATGATCATTGTGTTGAAACCCGAAGCGTCAGAAAGTGAGGTCGATCACATCATTGATCGGCTGCGCGATTTGGGCTTGAAATCTCAAATCTCCACTGGCCAGGAACGTACCATCATCGGTGTCATCGGCGACGATCGAGTTCTGCATAACCAACCGTTGACGGCACTTCCAGGTGTCGAAAGTGTCCTGCCGATTCTCGCTCCATGGAAACTGGTGAGCCGTGAGTTTAAGAAAGATGCGACGATTGTCGACGTTGGGGGGGTCAAGATCGGGGGTAAGAAATTAGTCATCATGGCGGGGCCTTGTGCGGTCGAGCGCCTTGAGCTTACGGTGGGGATTGCTCACGAAGTGAAAGCTGCTGGAGCCACGATTCTTCGCGGTGGAGCATATAAGCCCAGAACGTCACCATATTCCTTCCAAGGCTTGGGTCGCGAAGGACTTGATTATTTGGTCGAAGCGAGGAAGCAGACCGGATTGCCCGTGGTGAGCGAGATTTTGGACACTCGGGATATCGAGCTCTTTCTCGAGAAGGCGGACATCATTCAGGTCGGCGCCCGGAATATGCAGAACTTCGAACTCCTCAAGGAGGTCGGGGCATATGACAAGCCGGTTCTCTTGAAGCGAGGTCTGTCGGCAACCATCAAGGAGTTTCTCTTGTCAGCCGAGTACATCATGTCGCGCGGTAACCAGAACGTCATGTTATGCGAACGAGGTATACGTACATTTGAGACGCAATATCGCAACACGCTGGATCTGGCGGCCATTCCCACCTTGAAAAATCTCTCACATCTCCCCGTCATTGTCGACCCGAGTCATGCCACTGGGAAGTGGGATCTTGTCGCTCCGATGTCTAAAGCCGCTGTGGCGGCTGGAGCCGATGGTCTCTTGATTGAGGTGCACTCGAATCCAGAGTGTGCGTTGTGCGATGGCGAGGAGTCGATTAAGCCTTCCAAGTTCAAAGCGCTTATGGGTGACCTCAGTAGTATTGCAAAGGCTGTGGGGAGGGAGCTCTGAGGCACAATGGCGGTTCATTTCAAACAAGTCGTCATCATTGGCGTGGGGTTGATTGGTGGGTCGCTCGGCATGGTGATCCGAAGAAAGGCTCTGGCCGATCAGGTGATCGGGGTTGGTCGGCGTGTTGAGAATCTCAAGACGGCCGTTGCATTGGGCGCTATCGATCGATACGTGGCCGATCCTCAAGAGGCGGTGCATGGGGCGGATTTGGTCGTATTGGCGACACCCGTCGATACCTATGAGCGCCACCTCCAGGAATGGGCTCATTGCCTGAGCATTGGCGCAATCGTCAGTGATGTCGGGAGTGTGAAAGGAACGTTAGTTGAGCGGTCGGAGTCGGTGATGCCTCCGGGTGTGCACTTTGTGGGTGCCCATCCTATCGCAGGGAAGGAAAAGACCGGGGTCGCAGCCGGATCAGATCGATTGTTCAACGGTGCGCGCTGTATCCTGACGCCCACGAAGCAATCCGACTCCACTGCTCTGGATCGAGTGAGGCAGTTGTGGCAAGAGACCGGCTCGATCGTCTTGACAATGGATCCGCATGTGCACGACCAAATTCTTGGGGCAGTCAGTCACTTGCCGCATGTGGCGGCATTTGCGCTCATGAATGCTCTAGCCGACCTTCGTGATCAACAGGTTCCATCCCTTGATCTGGCCGGGCATTCCGGCGGAGGATTACGGGATAGCACGAGGATTGCTGCAAGTTCGCCCGAAATGTGGCGGGACATTTTTCTGTGGAATCGAGATAATGTGGTGTCCTATATCGACCGATACACGAGGGCCTTGGGCGAATTGAAACAACTGATCAAGGCAGGAGATGCCACTGGTATCGAGAAGTCGCTTGAACGGGCAAAAGGCGAGCGTGAGAAAATGAATAGCTCTGCTCCGAGTCACTCATGACATCGTTGAGGATTACGCCAGGCCGACCGCTCAACGGAACGATCACGGTTCCCGGCGACAAGTCCCTCACCCATCGAGCCATTATCCTCACTGCGCTTGCTGAGGGTCCGAGTACAATCTCGGACTATTGCCAGGGTGAAGATTGCCTCAATACAATGAGGGCGTTTCAGAGTCTCGGGATTCCTATCACACACACACCGGCCGAATTGAAGATTTGCGGGAAGGGGTTTTGGGGGTTGACCGAACCCAATGCCCCCATTGATTGCGGAAATTCAGGAACCGGCATCCGTTTGCTGACAGGCCTCCTGGCTGGCCAGGACTTTTTCTCGGTCCTCACGGGTGACGAGTCGATCAGACGGCGTCCGATGGGTCGAGTGGTTAAGCCGCTACGCGAAATGGGAGCGGTCATTGGAGGGCGCAAGGGAGGAGAACTGGCCCCATTAGCGATTACCGGGTCCGGCCTTCAGGCGATCGACTACACATCGCCTGTGGCGAGTGCGCAAATCAAATCGTCTCTCCTTCTTGCCGGTCTTTATGCTCAAGGGAAGACTCGCTACAAGGAGCCGAGTCTGTCGAGAGATCATACTGAGCGGATGTTCCAATTCTTCGGAATTCCTCTCACGAGAGAACAAGGCACTCTGGTTTTGCAAGGGCGACCGTCTGTCGGATGGCATGGTGTTCATATTGCGATCCCTGGAGATTTCTCCGCCGCGGCGTTCTTTATCGTTGGGGCGACGATCGTGCAGGGGTCTGACGTGACCCTACGCCAGGTGGGGATGAATCCGACGAGAACCGGCCTGCTGGATGTCATGAGAAAGATGGGCGCAGATATCGAGGTGCTGAATCAGCGAGAAGAGGCCGGCGAGCCGGTCGGCGATCTTCGTGTAAGGTCTGCTTCGCTAAAGGGCGTCACAATTGGCTCTGAACTCATCCCCAAAACGATCGATGAATTTCCTGTCCTGTGTGTGGCCGCCACTGTGGCGGATGGAGAGACGGTAATTTCCGGAGCCGAAGAACTGAGGGTCAAAGAGAGTGATCGGATTGCGACCATGAGTGACGAACTGCGCGCGATGGGGGCTCTCGTAGAGGAGCGGACGGACGGAATGGTCATTCGGGGATTAGGGCAAGGAGGAGAAAACGGGCGCCTCAAAGCCTCGAGCTCAGCGCAGAGCCACGGAGACCATCGGGTGGCCATGTCTCTTGCCATTGGAGGTCTGACCGCGAAACGAAGCATGACGATTGCTGACACAGGTTGTGTGGAGACGTCGTTCCCCAATTTTAAAGAAGTTCTCGCGCAACTCGTGAGCGCTTGATGACGTGCTCGTGCGACATGAATAGAACAGGTGCTGGGTGATTATCGCGATTGATGGGCCAGCCGGAGTGGGGAAAAGTACAGTAGCCAAGTTACTGGCGGCTCGTCTCGGATGTCTATATCTTGATACAGGGGCGTTATACCGGGCCGTCGCATGGAAAACGTTACGGTCGAACATACCTCCGACTGACCGTGAGCAGGTCGTGAAATTATTGCCGTCGACCTCGCTACATATGCAATTTCAAAATGGCGCGGTGCAACTCTTGGTGGATGGCATCGATGTGACTGGGAAACTCCGTGCACCGGACGTGACTACGGCTGCTTCCGTGATATCTGCCATTCCGGGAGTTCGCGAATGGTTGCTGCCGATCCAGCGCCAAATCGGCCAGCGCTGTTCGGTGGTTGCGGAAGGACGTGATATCGGGACAAAGGTATTTCCTGCCGCGCCGTACAAATTTTTCCTCGACGCGGATACACACATTCGCGTTGAGAGACGGCACCGTGAACTTGTGGCTGCAGGTCGTGGAGAGGCGATTGAGGCGACGCATCAGGATTTATCGGATCGAGATTTGCGAGATCGGACCCGACCGGTTGACCCACTGGTTCCAGCACCTGATGCGCGATCGATTGATACCTCTACACTCAGTCCGGAGCAGGTGGTGGAGTTAATGATCTCAGCCATGTCGACTGGGTTGTGAGCGGGATTATCTACGGATTTTTGTGGGTACTGGCCAGGGTCGTCGGTAAGATGTGCTTCCGGTATCGAGTGGAGGGACAGGTCCCACGCACCGGAGGCTTTCTCATTGCCGCGAATCACGCTAGTTACCTTGATATACCTCTGCTTGGCTGCGGGTTGACTCGAAGGGCCTGGTATCTGGGACGGAATGATTTGTTCCCGATCCCTGTATTGAACGGCATATTACAGGCATTGGGCTGGATCCCAGTGCGGCTTGGTCGCCTTGATCGCGAGGCGTTTGGCAAGGCGATTAACCTGATTCGAGCGGGAAAAGTCGTAGTTATTTTCCCTGAAGGCAGGCGCAGTCATGATGGTCACCTGCGGGAGCCAAAAGCAGGTATTGGAGTGATTGTATCGCAGACAGGCTGCCCGGTCGTACCGGCGTATCTGAAAGGGACCTTTGACGTTCTCCCACCGGGTGCTTCCTGGCCGCGGTTGCGTCCGGTGACGGTACGATTCGGGGATCCTATTCAATTCAAAATCGAGAAACAACACGAGAGGACAGCCACCAAACAGTTTTATCAACACGTCAGCCGGACGGTGATCGAACAGATTGCAGCCTTAGGCCAAGTTCCCGCTCCCAGAGGCAAGGACAGTCTGGATGTAGGCACGTCGAACAGGCAGACCGCCGATGCTCACAATGCTGAGTGAGGTCGGCGATTTCACCATCAGCACCCGACATCAGTCGGAAAGAGTAGGACCTTCATATGGGTACGGTATCCAATAGCAGTGATGCTCAGTTAGACCGCAATGCATTGGCCGCATTGTACGAGGAGACCTTTCGCAACCTCGAGGAAGGCACGATTACCGAAGGCCGCGTGGTGGCTCAGACCAAAGATAAGGTCATCGTCGATATCGGTTACAAATCTGAAGGTATGATTCCTCGCGATCATTTTTCGTCTGAGGAACTGCAAAATCTCAAGGTCGGTGACCGGCTGCAAGTCTACATCGAAGAGTGTGAAGATGCGGACGGCAATCTCGTTCTTTCCAAGGAAAAAGCCGACAAGATGAAGATTTGGGAAGAACTCGAAAAGCTCTACAACGAAGAAAAGAGTATTGAAGGCAAGATTGTGTCACGCATCAAAGGTGGGATGATGGTCGATATCGGCGTCAAAGCATTCCTGCCAGGCTCGCAGATTGATTTGCACCCTGTTCGTGATCTGGATGGGCTTGTTGGAAAGACCTTTCCCCTGAAGATCATCAAGATCAATCACCGGCGGGGGAACGTCGTCGTCTCCCGTCGCGTACTGCTCGAAGAGACACGGGATAAAAAGAGGCAAACGACGCTGGCCACGCTGAAGGAAGGTCAACTGATTCACGGGACGGTCAAGAATATTACTGATTACGGATCGTTCATTGACCTTGGTGGGATCGATGGATTGCTGCATATCACTGACATGTCTTGGGGGCGAGTGGGCCATCCCTCAGAGCTGTTTACGGTGGGAGATAAGGCGGAAGTGACGGTCTTGAAATATGATCGTGAGACGGGTCGCATCTCTCTCGGCCTCAAGCAAAAGACCGCGGATCCTTGGACCAATGTCGCCGGGAAATACCCTATTGGCACCAGAGTTCGAGGTCGGGTGGTCAGTTTGACCGACTACGGAGCATTTGTGGAACTCGAGCCGGGTGTGGAGGGATTGGTGCACGTATCTGAGATGTCGTGGACGCACGAAGTCCGACATCCGTCGAGAGTCGTAGCGGTCGGTGATCAGGTTGAAGCCGCAGTGCTGAATGTCGATCCGGCCAGCCGTAAGATTTCATTGGGCATGAAACAGACCGCTCCCAATCCGTGGGACATGATCGAGAGCAAATATCCGATCGGGACGCGGATAGAGGGCAAGGTCAAGAGCCTGACGGATTTTGGCGCCTTTGTCGGACTCGAAGAAGGTATCGATGGGCTCATTCATATTTCCGATATGTCGTGGACAAAGCACATCAAGCATCCTTCGGAACTGTTCAAGAAAGCGCAAAAAGTGGAAGCGGTGGTGTTACGTATCGACAAAGAAAAAGAAAGGCTTTCACTTGGATACAAGCAATTGGCTCGCGATCCCTGGGAGGACACGATTCCATCGCGATACCATGTTGGTGATTCAGTGGCTGGTAAAGTGACGAAGGTCGCCGATTTTGGGATCTTTATCGAACTTGACGGCGGTGTTGAGGGATTGATCCATGTGAGTGAATCAGGGTTGGAACCCTCTGCGAAGTTGGAAGAAAAGTTTAAGTTGCAAGACGACGTCACGGCGAAGATAATCAAAGTCGACCAAGAAGAACGCAAGATCGCTCTCAGCCTTCGAGACCATCAGCTTGATTGGGATCGTAAGCAGGTTGATGACTACCACTCATCACAAGGGGAGTTGGATCAAAGCCTCGGTCGGGCGGCCAAGCAAAGCCGGAAACGTGCGCAATCGGACGATCAAAGCTAGGGTGGCCGCGCCTGCGGGAATAGGCTGGTGTAATGGTGGATGACACAACAGAAACCGAGCGTCCTCAAAAGCGCCACCTATTCCGCAGAATATTTTGGTTGTTTTCGGCGGGGATAGGGACCCTGGTCTTAATGAATCTCTTCTTCCCAGATTTCGATCTCTCCACAGATGATCGTATTGCCTTGATTCGGGTTGAAGGGGTCATTATGGATTCACAGGCGACCATCGGGGAACTCAAGCGGTTCAGTGAGAACCCGTCGGTCAAGGCGATCGTGCTTCGTATCGATACTCCCGGAGGTGGCGTGGTGCCATCGCAGGAGATCTATGATGCGATCAAGCGGGTTCGAAAGAAGAACAATAAAGCAGTCATTGCCTCCATGGGGAGCGTTGCGGCCTCGGGTGGGTATTATATTGCGGCTGCCACGGATCGAATTGTGGCGAACCCGGGGACGCTTACCGGGAGTATCGGTGTCATTATGGAAACGGCAAACATAGAAGGCTTGTTGCGGAAGATAGGTGTGGAAGGGGTCGTCATTAAGAGTGGAAAATACAAAGATGTGGGCTCTCCTCTCCGAAAGATGAGCGCGGAAGAGCGTGGTTTGCTGCAAACCGTGATGGACGACGTGCACAAACAGTTTATCGAGGCCGTGGCAGAAGGCCGGTCGATTGAACTCCGGGCAGCTCAAGTGTTGGCGGATGGCCGTATCTTCACAGGACGCCAGGCTAGGGAGGCGAAGCTGGTGGATGAACTAGGAGATCTCGAGGATGCCATTCAGTTGGCAGCAGAAGTCGCAGGGATCGAGGGAGAGCCAAAAGTCGTCGAGCCTCGACGGCGGTTTTCTCTACGAGAGCTTCTCGACTCCAAGCTTAGCATGATGTTTCCCAAGTTGGACGTACAACCGGGTGTCAGCTTGAAATACCTGATGGCCTTTTAATTGCATTTGAGGTAAGCGCAGTTATCATCGAAGTGGAGGGAGAGTGGATATGACCAAGGCGCAGATCATCGAGCGAGTCTCTGAGCAAGTCACCACTTTGACCAAGCGGCAGGCGGAGGTGGTCGTGAACACGATTTTTGACTGTGTGCGGGACTCACTGAAAAACGGCGACAAGACCGAGATTCGTGGGTTCGGCAGCTTTCGTCTACGGGCTCGTCGAATGAAAGAAGGCCGGAACCCAAAGACCGGAGAAACCGTAGCGGTGCCGGCCAAGCGCGTCCCATTTTTCAAGGCCGGCAAAGAGTTGAAAGAATTACTCAATCAGTAAAGATTTGAACTTTCTGGAAAAAGGCTTAGGTTGATGTCGGATTCTTCGCCTTCTGCTGCTGCCGAAATTCGCTGGACTGATGGTGCGCTCACACGTATGGAGCGCGCTCCTCTCTTCTTGCGCGGCATGGTTCGTCGTTTGGCTGAAAAGAAAGCACGAGAATTGGGATATGCCGAGATTACGGAAGAAATCCTTGAGCAGTTTAAAGGCCAGATGATGGGGCGTATGGGAGGTGAGGCTGGAATGGCATCTGCCGTTGAAGAGATGGTAGAGGGTCGGCTACCATGGACCGCGGCGGCGAAAGAACGCTTGGCTACGGTTCCCGAATTTATGCGCGCGATGATTAAGCAGATTGCTGAGGAGATCGCAAAAGAGCGAGGACATCTCGAGGTGAATGTTGAGCTGTTCGAAAAGGTTGAAGCGCTTGGCGAGCTTCACGAGGACATCGGGCCTCCTATGGCATGGACTGAGGGGGCGCTTGCGCTACTTGAGGAAAAAGTAAAGCAATCGCCGCCCATTGCCCTTGATTTTGTCACTGATATGTTGAGGCGAGATACCGAAGATCTTGCAAGGGAACGGCAACTGACTCGCATTGACGAATCAACCTTACTCGACTTGTGGGATGCCCCTCAAGCACGAGTCGCGTGGTCCGATGAAGCATGGAAGAGGCTCCAGACATCTCCCGATTTTGTGCGAAGTGGAATCAGAAAAGCAGCTGAACGGCGCGCTCGTAAGCTGGGGCTTAAAGAGATCGACTCCGACCATCTGACGACGTTTCGAAATCAGGCCATGATGAAGGCGGTTAAACGTATCCGTTCTTTCGGGTATCAGGAATTGACGTTTGAGGCTTTTGACACCGCCCTGCAGAAAACAAAGCGTTTACAGGGCAACGATCAGGCTGAGAAACGGCTCCAGGAAATTCGAGGACATTTTGCCGATCCTTCCACGAAGAAGCCAGATGGGGGGACCCTAGGCGCTGAACTGATGGATCGTTTCCGCAAGTACCTCAAGGGTGAAGGAAGCCTGTGATCGTGTAACCATTATGCACCGTCTCGCTCTGCTCTTACATCTTCAACAGTGCAACTAGTCGGGACACGAACCTTGGCACTAATGGCTAGCGACCTGCTGGGGCCAGAATTTGTGCCGAATCTGAGGAAGCGGTTCGTTGTCAAAGTTAGGGATATCATAGAGGCAACGATCAATCGTCGCGACTTCCTCTTCAGTCAAGGGCAACGTCACCTTTTTCTTCCAGAACTGATCCAGTGTAAAGTAATCGCCTGATTGTGGCTTTTCAGCCAGCATCTCCTGCATCTTCTTGAACCCGGGAGTATCAACGCCTGGCACGCGCCCCTTGTTTCGATCAAGACACCAGTTCAGTACTTCAGCGATCCCGTACATGGTAATGTCGACGTTCACAATATTACTCATTGTTTTCCTCCTAGAAATAACGGAGTATCATAACGCAACCTATGAGCGAAATTCAAAGGGTGATTCTGACCACCTGGAACGTTGCGACTCGGAAGATCGCCTTTGTATACTGCGCTCTCGGGTTGATTGACTCTCTGCTCATTCGTCTTAATGCTGAGGACTGAAGAGATACCTGCCAGTCTTCAGGAAAAGAATGTCCCGTTCGGCTGACATCATTATCAGTGTAGTTTCACTGTCTCTCATTTTCGGTAACGGTCTCCTGGCCTGTTCCAAGGCCGAACCGTACAATCCGCCTGATCCTTTTTATTATTTCGCTAGCTACAAGGTAGGCAAGAATCCTACTGCAATTACAACCGTAGATCTCAATCAAGACTCGTTCACAGATCTGATCACCACAAACATCTCAAGCAATACGATTTCGATACTATTGGGCAACGGCGACGGTACATTTCGAGATCAAATCCAGCTGCACGTCTGTCAAGAGCCGCGTGCTCTCGCGATGGGAGATTTTAATGAAGATGGCCACTCGGATGTCGCCGTGGCGTGCTCCGGCGGGGATGAAATTGCGTTGCTCTTAGGCCACGGCAACGGAAGATTTGAAGAGGGTCAGCGATATCCGGTCCATCGAACCCCGATCGCTCTGGCGACCGATGATATCAATCGTGACGGGCATGCCGATCTGGTAGTGGCATTGCGGAACGACAAGGTCAAAGTGTTTCTCGGAAATGGAACTGGGGAATTTCGTCCTGGTGTGCAGTATGAACACGGAGATACACCGACATCAGTCGCACTCTCTGATCTCAACGCCGATGGGAAACTGGACCTGGTCGTGACAAATGGTGGACCCATGTCGAACGCCGTCTCCATCTGGCTCGGCAACGGAGATGGTTCCTTTCGCGATCCCAAAGACTACTCAACTGGCCATCGTCCCTTAGGGGTGAGTTTTGCAGACTTCAACAACGATCATCACAGTGATCTTTTGGTCATTAATGGGGAAAAAGACTGTTTTACTATCTTTCTAGGCAATGGCAATGCCACGTTTCGACCTGGTAAAGATTCTGGTGCCGATGCCGGGCCAAATTTCGGGCTGGCGAGGGACTTTAATGGCGATCGTCTCATGGATGTTGCCATCGTGAATCTCCAGTCAAGCGATCTCTCGATCTTGTTTGGCAAAGGAGATGGAACTTTTCACTATCCGCCGAGAAACTACCGCACAAAATCTGGTCCATTCGCTCTGTCCTCCTTTCGCGCGACCATTGTCGGGGTCGAGGAACCAGGCTTGGCAATTGCCGACAACGGAAGCGGGACCGTTTCAATTTTTCTGCATAAAGGGCTCAAACCACCGGTAAGTTTGCAGCCAAACGAATAGCGGCGAAGGTTCACCATCTATTCTTGACAGCCCAGGGAGCCTTCGCTAGAGTTGCTGTGGGGTTTACGGATGTAGGTTAATAGGCATACCAATGGCGCTTCGATCCTTTGCATGGTGGTTCATGGTTGGTGCCCTTATGACCCTCTCGGTCCTGATGGTCCAGGGTGGGGTACGGGATTTATGGGAAGGGACGCAACCAGCTGGAGGCACAAATGTGTTTGTGTATTTCGGTACGACCCTCATTGGTGGAGGCTTACTTGCCGGATGTGTTGCATTAGTCATGAATCGACTGCGGTAGTTCGGAGAGAGTGAGACATGTATGCAGTGCTTGAAGTGCAGAGGATTCATGATGGTGGAGCGGCACTACACTCTCATAAACCGCCGAATTTACGCTCGATGCCTCAATTGTGGATTTTGGATTGATTTAGCCGATCTTCTCAGGTTTTTTCATAAGGTTATCGATAGTGGCCGGAAGGGTGATAAGGTGCGGGAGTCGTTCACCTTCTAAATAGATGGGTGGCTTTGGGACGGAAAGACTGCTCCTGGCCTGATCATCGACCGCTGCGACGGTGCAGGTTGATTGTACTGCTGGCTCTCGTCACGGCCTTCTCTATTCCACTGATCCTTCTATCGAGCCCTCCTGCCTCAGGGTTGGAAATGCAACCCAAAGCTCAGACGATCCGTACGGTCACCTATGCACCGCAACCGCTTCCCTGGAAACGGATTCCTGCACATAGTATTCTCCTGAAGGAGTTACGATCCGGACGTGTGCTTTATCAACACCAAGCGGACAAGCGTTTATCGCCGGCCAGTCTAACCAAGATCATGTCGGCGCTGGTCATTCTTGAAAATGGCCGGCTCGAGGATCTGGCAACGGTGAGCAAAAATGCGGCACGGGCTCCTAAGACTCACCTGCGATTGAAAGTCGGGGAGGTCTTTCGCGTGAAGGATTTGCTGAAGGCTATGATGATGGTGTCTGCTAATGATGCCTGCCTAGCAGCGGTAGAACACGTTGGCGGAAATGAAGAACAGTTCGTCGAGTTGATGAACAAGAAGGCGACGTCGTTAGGCTTACACGGGACTCATTTTAGTAACGGCTGTGGTTTTGATGGGCCCGATCACTACTCGACCGCTGAAGATCTTGCAAAGCTAAGCGAAGTCGCGATGCGGAATGGGGTGTTTCGAGCGCTTGTGAAAGAAGAACGGGAAATCATCACACCCGTGAGCGGCTACCGCGCGTACGTCCTGCATAATACCAATCGCCTTCTTGGTCGGATTCCTGGCGTGGAAGGGGTGAAGACGGGATTCACCTCAAAAGCTGGCCGATGTTTGATTGCCAAAGTCTCTCAAAACGATAGAGACTTGCTGCTAGTCATCCTGAACTCCAACCGCAGGTGGAACACCGCAAAGAGCTTGATCGATTACGGCTTCCGTCTCACCAATACGATTCAATAATCCCGGATTCCGCAGTTGATTTGGAATTGAGGTAGAATCGGCGGCCAGATTCTC
>CAZJOQ010000060.1:15927-17994 GCA_964547625.1 uncultured Nitrospira sp. | reverse complement strand
CGTCGGTCCAACTCCACGTTCGTATTCCGAAGCGTGAGGTTTGCTTCTTCCAGCTTGGACTTACTTCCCTGCAGATCCTGCGTCATTCGATTGAACGACTCGATCAACGTTCCGATCTCATCGGTCGCCTTCGCATCGATTTGTACGGAGAGGTCACCCTGGGCCACCGCTTCCGTAGCCTCCGCGAGCCGTTGGATTGGAACGGTAATACCGCGCGCCACGTAGAACCCGAACCACGTCGCACTGAACAGGATCAACACCGTCACCACGGCAACGAACAGATAGGCCCCGGCTTTGATGGGATTCTTCATCGCCTTAATCTGTTTATACTCCGCATATTGCCGACCGATCCCCTCCATTTTCGTTAACAGCGATTCGGGGACGTAGGTTTCCACAACCACGACCCCCTCCAATTCACCCCGCCGGCTGCCGGAGGCCACCGGGATCGCCGCCCGCACTAATCTTCCAGTCTGAGCCTCCTGAACCGAGGTAAACTCCTGCTTCCCATTGATCACTTGGAGCACCAATTGACTGATCGGCAGCTCCAACACACCGAGAGGAATGTCGGCATCAAGCGCTTTTGTCAAGGTTTCCATCTTGTTCGAAAACACTTCAATCCCGGCAACTCCATATTCCATCCGTTTCCGAGCCATCGCAGCAATCAAGAGATCGCGCTGTTCCGGGATAAGCATATCTTCGCGAAACAATTCCTGCGAGATCGCGCGTGCACTGTTCACCGCCAGCGAGACATGCCCCGCATGCTGCAAGCGCGCCACCTCATAGGAGTCTTTCATCACCTTCTCGATGTGCTCACTGAACCAGACATCGACGGCCTTGTTAACCAACCCGCTCGCGAGCAACGCCAGCAAGACGGTAGGAATCAACGAGAACCCGATAAAAGCGGCGATGAGCTTCGTCCGAAATCCTGACCCGACGAGCCGATGTCGACGTTCGAAATACGCCTTAATCAGATTTCTGGACAACAAAAGAACCAACACAACGAGACCAATGAGGTCCAAATTAACCAGGAGAAGAACCAAGGCGTAACTGGTCGTAGGCAAGAATGAGCCGGTCTCCTGCAAGTGAGGCGCAGCAATCTGTGAGTAATACAGCGTAAGGGCAACGCAAGGGACCAGGAGAATGAGGACAATCCAGACGGGGCGAAGATGAGGTCTTTTTCGCTCGGGCGGCTGAGCTCGGTTAGCCGAAGGCCTGTTGAACCTGCCACTCATCACGGCCGACTCAGGATCCTTCTCTTCGCCTACAGTCGATCTTCCCGCGTGCATAGGCTGATTCGGCTTAAACATTCACACGCCTCAACACACCTTCGCTAACAGAACAAGTCATCGCTTATCCCTGTTCGTCGGCGTCTAAAGCCATCTCAACGCGACACACATAGATTACGAAATGTCGAGATTTGAACAACGAGCAGAACAACGGAATCTTATTTGGGTGAGGCCAACGTGACATACTTCATACGAAGCGCGTAAAGCATATCACGCAGAACCGTCTGCTCATCAGGTGTCAGATTACCCTTCGTCTTGTCTTCCAAGACAGACAACAGATCGATAATCTCTTTGGCTTGCGGCAGGTTCACAGGCATGGGCGATTGTTGAGGGTCCAGTTGCTCCCCCATCAGCATGAGCGATGACGAGCCGAGTGAAATCACAAACGAAGAAAAGGTAACCGGAGGTACTGGAGCCACATGAGCCGATTCGGTTGATGCCGCAGCAGAAGCCGTGGTTTCTTTTGCGGTTGAAGCCGTCGCAGGAGCGCTCTCTCCCCCCGCACTTCCTCGCCTGTCACGAACGACGAATCCCTGCTCCTCATCGATCATTTCTCAACCCCTTGGTAGGATCTACAGATACCGTCGGTACCCTATCATAGGGCCTAGTTGCTCGCAAGCCATCACCGAGATTGAAGAGGAAGTCGCCGTCGGTATAGAGTGGTACCACTGCGCGGTTCGCAGTGAACGGCCAGGAAGGATTCATCTTCGATGTCGACACAATTTACTAAAGTCGTTGAGTTGATGGCTACATTGCGCGCGCAGAATGGCTGTCCATGGGA
>CAZJOQ010000060.1:0-15827 GCA_964547625.1 uncultured Nitrospira sp. | reverse complement strand
GTCTTCGGCACCCTCATCGGGTTGTGGTTATTCGTCGCCTTGATCGTCCCAAGCTCGAGGAACAAACAGGCCACTGGAACCGAAGGTCCCACTGTTCCAGTCATCGAAGACCCGGAAGCAGCTCCGGTCATGTTCAAGGTTCATACGACCATCCCGGACATGAATACTCTCGGGCTGGTCGTCCCCGCTCAAGCGACAGATAGTCAAATCGTTGCCCTCTTGAAACGCCTGAAGGAGGCACGACTGGATGGAACCCTCACTGAACACCTTCCAGCCACCACACCAGGCCACAAGCTGGGTGACCACGCCATCGCCGATATTTTCATTTTTTCAGACAAGCAATTTGCGGAACCAGATACAATCCGCACACTAGAGCGCGGGGCTCATGCTGCAGGAACGCTCTATCCAAACGCCATTCCCTTTGAGGTAGCGATGGAAAACGTCCGTGGGTACTACCGGATCGATCTTAATGACACCGGCAACCCGGACACCGGTTCCCTCGGATTTGCAGACGAATCTGGCGTACACTCCAAACACCACCGAAGAATCTTTTAGTGCATCCCGCTGACGCTTACTCGTAAGAAACAGATTACATTCCCACCCTCCGTTTGACTTCCTCACGGACAGACGTCTGATCCACTTCAAACAAGGTTTCCAGCTTGGGGAACAGATGGCCCAGCGGGCCAACAAACGGAGCCAGCATCACATCACGCCGTTCTGCCAACAAGCCTTCCTTGTCGGCAACCCGCATTTTCAAATCGGCAATGGTCTTGGAAAGAATGTTGCTAATCAGCAGCTGCTGTCCCGGAGAACCTGCTACCACCCCTAACAGACGCCTCTTGAACGGCTCCAGCTCATCCGGTATAGAAACCTTCACGCGCACGGCATGCGGCGTGGCCCAGGTTGACCGTTGTATCGAGTAGTCGTAGGAAAAGACCTGTTCCCTCGGTTCTCGAAATGGGCCGCTGACATCTAAGATGGTAAGGGAATTTTCTGTTGGTTGCATGATTCGACTGATTTCCTGGGTGAATGTTTACCAGTTGTGTGTGGGTTGTACTGTGGGTTGTACTATAGGAGCTTGCGATCGAGTAGGACAAGAGGCTATGTATAAGGATTACTAGTGAGGAATGCTGAGCGTGGATTTATTCGCCGACCCTCGTCAACATATACACACTACTGAGGCGAAACAAGGGAGATCGAAGATACCCAGACAGCGCCTGAACAGCCTGATAAACTGTAACCAAGAAATCGTTGTGACCAAGGCATGGCCAAGAAGGACTATCCCGGACTCGTAATCATACCTCCCAGCGATCGGACTATCTTACGACGTCGAGTGGTCCGGTGGAGTCTTTTCCTCATTGCCGTCATGTGGGTCGCCTCGACAATTATGAAGCCCCCCCCTACATCCAATGACGACACAGACTGTCAGAGCACCACCAACGAGACTAACCTTCAAAATCGGCCAGAGGAATGCGGCCAATCCAGTCGAGCAATAGCCACAGAGAAGACGAGTGCGGACGACTTCAGCCTTACCCAAATCTCTCAAGCTGAAAGCCTGGCCCAGTCTCAGCCTTCAATCCCTTTAGCTACCCCTGAGATCAATCCGCCTGCCTCTGAGTTCAATCACCATGCGAATCCGACGCCGAAACCATCTGCTCCGGCAGACCCTCAAACGGATCGCGCTGGAACAGGCTCGAACGACGAGAAACCAGCGGCAAGTGTGCCAGCCACAAAGGCAACGTCGCATCCAATTCCTGACGCTAAATTGGCGGAACAAGGTGATGCATTCGCGCAGTATCGCCTCGGCAAATATTATGAAAAACACAGCGGACGACAAGCACCAGAATCCATCAGTTGGTACAAGAAAGCCTCTAAGGGATTGCGCCGCCTAGCCGAGGCTGGAAATGGACAAGCGATGTATGTCCTCGGCGTCATGTACGCCTATGGACGAGGAGTGGCAAAGAATACGGAGGAAGCGCGGCGCTGGCTGACCCACGCTGTTGAGCAGAACGTGAAAGCGGCTCAGCCGGTTCTTGCTAACCTAGAAGCAAAACAGACTGCCAATCCTAAACCGAAAGACAGGGGACCAGCCCAGAGCGCCAAGCAATAACACTCGGCCTCCCTAGCTGGCTCAACCATGTTGCCTCCTACGACACGCATCAAAACCAAAACGCCGAGTCCTTACAAACTGACTGCCATCGAAACGATCACCCACGACACAAAGACATTCCGATTTGAACTTCCGACCGACGCAACCTTTGACATGCTGCCCGGGGACTTTGTGTATGTCCATACCACGGTTAATGGCAAACCCCTGAAACGGGCCTATACGCCCTCATCGTTGCCCGGCGTGACAGGGTTCTTCGATCTCACCGTAAAACGGTATGAAGCTGGAATCGTCTCGAAGTTTCTACATGATCAGCGGACCGGAGATACCGTCCTCATGAGTGGTCCGAATTCCGGAGGACATTGGGTCGATGGAATGGCAAAACGAGTAGGATTCGTGGCGGGAGGCACCGGGATTACACCGATGATCTCCATTATTCGCTGGATCCTTACTAAGAAGCTGGACGTAGAATTATTCCTGACCTTTGCCAATAAGACAGTATCAGACATTATTTTCCAACAAGAATGGGAAGACAATACCCTGCAATTTCCGAACTTTCATTGTCACCACGTCTTGGAACAGCCACCGCCAGGATGGTCTGGCGGCACAGGCCGCATCACAGCGAACATGTTGCAACAACACCTCCCTGCGCCATCCCCTGACACCTGTGTTTTCCTCTGCGGTCCCCCGCCGATGGTTGATTCCGTAGAAACCACGCTCAAGGACCTTGGCTATCCGGAGCAGACCATTATCCTCCCGTAACGATGCTGTGATCGAATCATTCCGTTGTTGCGATACTCCTCAGTCATTTCCTCTGCTCTGAGGAGTTTTACCTCAAACTTCGTCGCTATTCTTCCATTCGAGCTCCTTAACTGTCTGAATTTCTGCTGATTAAGATGGTATGTCCTTCGCTTACGGATGTAGCTTGTACTCTGCCTTGACAAGGGCCATGCGGAAGGATTAACCGGAAAGATACACATGTATGTGATGCTTCTGTGGAAATGTCCGAGCGGCATCGGCATTCGCTGACACCGAATTCGTCGCAAGTAAGAATGTGCGAATCCTAGGCGATAGTCCTAGTCACCATGCATATTCAGCCGAAATTTCCAGCACTGCCCGAAGGAGGTCATCATGTCTCAGCGCAATCTCTTATCCCACACGACCAATAAAATTGTCAGTAAAGCACTTGGTCACCACATTCAACGCTTAGCAGAAAACGTCCGGGCTCACGGAGGCCAGCCGCTAGACCTTATCCTCCCGGACGGCTCACGTTTCAACTTTGGTCAAGCACCTCGCGTCGTAATGGCGATACGCGATCCGGCCTTACTGCCGGCGCTAACCCATCCAACACTCGGGACACTCGGTGAAGCCTTTGTTGACGGTCGCCTCGATATCGACGGGGATATCCTATCTGTGATCACAAGTGCCGAACGGCTCGTGGCAGTTGGTGGATCGCCCGCCACGAGACGAATCTCCTTGTCACTGACGAATCACACACCGACGCAGGACCTAGACGATATCAAGCATCACTATGATGTGGGCAACGACTTTTATCGGCTCTGGCTCGATAGGCGCATGATCTACTCCTGCGCCTATTTCCAGACCGGCGAAGAAACGATCGACGCTGCACAGGAGGCTAAACTCAATCACATCTGCCGCAAACTCCGCCTTCAGCCTGGTGAACGTTTCCTCGACATCGGCTGCGGCTGGGGCGGGCTGATTGTACATGCCGCGCAGCATTACGGAGTGCACGCTGTTGGGATCACGCTCTCGGATAACCAATTCACGTTGGCCAATGAGCGTGTACGAGCAGCCGGCCTGGAACACCAGATCGAGGTGCTCCTACTGGACTACCGTGACGCACCCGAAAGGTTCGGCGAGGACGCGTTCGACAAGATTGCGAGTATCGGGATGTTCGAGCATGTCGGCCGAAAGAATTTTCCTGCCTACATCGGCGTGGCTCGGCGACTGTTACGCGATCGCGGGCTCTTTATGAACCATGGGATTACCACCCCCGATGCCGACGGTCGCACAGTGGGATCGGGAGTAAGTGAGTTCATGGACAAGTATGTGTTTCCAAACACCGAACTGCCTCCTCTCCACACCGTCATTCGAGCTATGGCAGCACAGAATTTTGAAGTCTATGATGTCGAAAGTTTGCGACCGCATTATGCTCGAACCCTGGCTCACTGGTCGCGTAGATTGGAGAGGAACCTGGGCGCCGGTCGTGGACTCGTCGGTGAACGGACGCTCCGGGTCTGGCGCACTTATTTGGCAGGCTCCTCGCTGGCCTTTTCGAAGGGTTGGCTAAACATCTATCAGGTACTTGCCAGCCGCCAGGAAGCCAGCGGCCCAACCGAGCTCCCCTTGACCAGGAACTGGATGTACCAGGGTGAGGTTAGGGAAATAGTTGAGGACGGATTACGCTGAGTCCGCATCTACGGTTGGTCGCCGTCCATGGCTGGTTTGACCTACAAGATCTTGGACGACACGATCAGCCGCAGTCGCCCCATCGCGGATACAGTCGGGAATGCCCACTCCGCGATAGCCGGCTCCTGTGAGGACCAGTCCAGGGTACCGGCTGATAGCGGCATCGAGTTGTACTAATCGGTCCAGGTGGCCAAGCGTATACTGCGGCATCGCCTTCCACCACCGATTCACCTCCGTGTAACTCGGTTCTGCCTTGATCCCGCTTAACGTAGCGAGTTCGGCTCGGACTTTTGCCGTCAATGCCGCGTCATCCAGTTGGAGAATATTCTCGCGCCCCACTCCACCGGCATAGCAGCGCACCAACAACTGTTCCGCTGGGGCACGATAAGGCCACTTGAGCGATGTCCAGGTTGCCGCGATCAAATCTCGTTGCTCTGATCGAGGCACGATAAACCCAAATCCTTCGATCCCGCTCATCAATGCCCGGGGAAACGCCATCGCAATCGTAGCGGTCGACGCATAAGGAATCAAATCCAGCAGCCCTCCGGCAATGGGTGTCAACGGACGCAACAGGTCAGCCGAAATATACGCCGGCGTTGCCAACACGACGCTTTCCGCAGAAATCGCCGATTGATTGTGAAGAATCAGGTCGTACATCCAACGACCTAATTCATGCGATCTCACTCGGATCGCCTCAACTCGCATCCCCAGCTGAAGATCTACACCCTGCTCCGTCAATCGGTGTGTGAGGGCAGTCACAAGGTCACCGAGCCCATTTTTCAGACTCACAAACATCGTCCGCTTCGGTTGTCCAGGCGATGCCGGCGAAGCTATTTTCTTGGCCTCCATCATGCCGCGAACAACGCTGCTATGCTGTTGTTCCAGCTCAAAGAAGCGTGGAAACGTAGCCCGCAGGCTCATCTGCTCGGCATCTCCCGCATAAATTCCCGCCATGAGCGGTTCCAAGACCCGCTCATACGCCTGTGCGCCGAATCGTCGACGAAGAAAACCGGCGAGCGACTCGTCGCCTGTCGAAGGACCAGGGGGAACCGCGATTTCCAACCCCATACGAATAAGGCCTGTCCACGTGAGGAGTCCGCTCCGAAGGAACGGTTTCAGCTGCCTCGGAACAAAGGACAGCAGTCCCTCTGGCAAATCGTGCAGCCGCCCCTTGTAGAAGATACACGCCTTCTTGCCCGTCTCGTTGGTATTGATGAGTTGATCGGCAAGGCCGAGCTTCGTGCAGAGCTCAAGACCGGCCGGTTTTTGAGAAAGGAAGGAATCCGGCCCCGCCTCCGTAACTATTTCGCCAACCCGATGTGTGGCGATCTTCCCGCCCCATGATGACCCGGCGTCAAGGACAGTACAGCGAAGGGAAAGACCGGCCTCTGACGCACGTTCCAGTAGAGCATAGGCGGTAGCCAGACCTGAAATACCGCCACCCACTATGACGACTGTGCGTGGTCGAGTCACGACTGAATGCAAGAAGAAGATACGTGTGCCGCCAGGATGTCGTGTAGCGTCTCGATGAGGGCGGGTGAGTCGTTCAACATCGCAATGCGCTCGAGACGCATTCCCTTGTTGACGGCCAACTGTCTTAATTCGATATCGACATCGTACAGAGTTTCCACATGGTCACAGATAAACCCAATGGGGGCCACCAGGACAGAGCGATGCCCCGCCTGCTGGATGGTATCCAACACGCTTTCGACCGTTGGTCCAAGCCACGGCTCGCTCGATCGTCCCTGGCTTTGATAGGCAAAGTACGTTGGTTGGCCTCCCAAGAACCCTGTCACCGCCTCAACGGTGCCCTTGACTTCCTCAGGATAGAGATCCTTCATGGCCACAATCCGTTCCGGTAGGCTATGCGCGGTAAAGAGTATAGCCACCGATGACCGCACATCGGCAGGAAATGTGAGTAGCCCCTCCCGAATATTGTCGACGATCCCCGCAATCAGTCGGGGGTGCCGATTCCAACTGCCGACATAGGTCACGTCGGTACGGTCGCCCAACTCAACACGGGCCTCTTCGACTTTGTTTCGATAGGCTCCGGTACTCAGAGAAGACTGCTGCGGGGCCATACAGAGGCCGATAATCTGTTCGGGCGCTTCTTGTAGCAATTCGGCGTAGGTTTCCTTGATGAAGGGATGCCAATGACGCAACCCAACATACACCCGGTATCGGCGCTCGCCAGATTTATTCAGTTGTTGCTCCAGCTTCTTCGCAACCTCCTGCGTGATACCGACAGCCGGTGATTTTCCTCCAGTGGCACGATACCGTTCACGAATTTCCTCCACGAGCTCTGGGGACGTCGGTCTGCCTCCACGAACATCGAGTAAAAACGGCTCAACGTTCTCCAGACAATCGGGCCCACCCATTGCCATCAGTAACACCGAGATAGGACGTCGCGAGGTAGACATAATCTGTAGGTTAGAGGATGACCATTTGCTGCGATCTGGTTAGTGTTGGCTCAGCTTGTGTACCATATCGATCGTCGCAGCCACGTGATCGACTGGGGTCGTTGGCAGGATGCCATGACCGAGATTAAAGATATGACCAGAGCGCCCCCCGGCTCGTCGCAAGATATCCTCCACGCGGCGTTCAATTTCATAGAGCGGTGCAAATAGCACGAGTGGGTCGAGATTTCCTTGTACTGCCCGATCATGTCCGACCATCGTCCAGGCTTCGTCCAGGTGAACCCTCCAATCAATCCCGATGACATCACCACCTGCCTCGCGCATCTGATGCAAGATCGCCGTGGTGCCGGTCCCGAAATGGATCATCGGCACCCCTTCCCGCTTGAGGCCCTCAAAAATCAGTTGGACATGCGGCATCACATATTCAGCATAGTCGCCTGCCGAGAGGCACCCGACCCAACTATCAAACAATTGAACCGCTTGAGCTCCGGCCTTAATCTGGCGACGTAGATATCCGGTGATCACACGCGCAAACTTGTCCATGAGCTTGTGCCATGCGGTGGGATCGCCATACATCATCTGCTTGGTGTGCAAATAGTTGCGGGACCCGCCGCCTTCAATAGCATAACTCGCAAGTGTGAACGGCGCGCCAGCAAATCCAATCAGAGGCACTCGCCCATTCAGAGCCCGTCGCGCTTGCCGAATGGCCTCGGCCACATAATTCAACTCGTCGCCGTCTATGACTTTAAGTTGATCTACCGCAGTCCGGTCACGAACCGGATTGTGGATCACTGGCCCTTCCCCTGCGGCAAACTCGAGGTTGAGCCCCATCGGTTCCAAAGGAAGCAGGATATCGGCAAAGATAATGGCAGCATCCAACGGGAATCGATCAATGGGCTGAAGAGTGACCTGGGCCGCCAACTCGGGTGTCTTGCACATGTCGAGGATGGAATGTTTCGCGCGCAACGTCCGATACTCAGACATATAGCGCCCGGCTTGGCGCATAAACCACACAGGGGTACAGTCAACAGGTTCTCGACGGCAGGCTTTGAGAAATCGATCGTTCATAGTGCGCGCATTTTAGAGAGGCAGAGGCGAGGGTGTCAAACTGACAAATTGAGCTTCAATTCTTCTCGGGAAGTCCAGCATTTCAGTAGACAGAGACCCCTGTTCCGGTACAATGAAGACTTGAGGAACGCGCGAAAACTCTGGTTTCACTTTCCTGACACTTTTGTGTATAATGACTTCCTAACCTACTCTGGACGCTTAATCAGTTTAATCGGGACCCCGGCTCCCTGTTTGCCACCACAGTGATGTTGCCGATCCCCCGACCTAGAGGAGAATTGTATGCCCGACGCGCAATCGCTTCGCTCGACCAAAGCCCCGGATGCCTGGTATTCTTTTCTGCGCTGGTTTGATTCCTGGGCGGGCCTTGAACACACGAAAGTAGAGGGGCCTCCCAAGGTAGACTGGATTCGCAGTATACCCTTTCTTGCCGTACATCTGGTGTGTTTGGGAGTCATTTGGGTAGGCTGGAGTTGGACCGCGGTGGCCGTCGCGGTGGCCTTCTACTACATCCGCATGTTTGCGATCACGGGGTGGTACCACCGCTACTTCTCCCATCGCACGTTCAAGACCACCCGCACAGTCCAATTTTTATTTGCATTGCTCGGTGGCTCTTGCGCGCAACGTGGCCCCTTGTGGTGGGCTGGCCATCACCGTCATCACCACATCGCCTCCGACACCCCGGAGGATGTGCATTCCCCGCGCCAGGGAGGATTTCTCTGGTCGCACATGGGTTGGATTATGTCGCAGACATTTTACGCGCCACGCCTGAAGGGAATCGCTGATTTTGCGAAGTTTCCGGAGCTGCGGTTTCTCGACCGGTTTGATGTTCTTGTTCCCACCATTACTGGATTCGGGATGTTCGGCATCGGGATGCTGCTGGAAGCCCATGCACCAGGGCTTGGGACCAACGGCCCTCAGATGCTGATCTGGGGCTTCTTCATCTCCACCGTCGCATTGTTTCATGGAACCTGCACGATCAACTCCTTGTCCCATGTCTACGGCTCTCAACGGTATGAGACTGGGGACGACAGCCGAAATAATTTCTTTCTGGCCCTGATCACCATGGGAGAAGGTTGGCACAACAATCATCACTATTACCCCGCCTCGACCAGACAAGGCTTCTACTGGTGGGAAATCGACATGACCTATTACTGTTTGAAGGGGCTCGAGTGGCTAGGCCTGGTCTGGGATATCCGTGGTGTCCCCGTGTACGTGCGAGAAGGAAAAACCAAACGGGATTCTGACCGCAGCGTACTCAAACAGAAGATGGACACAGTAGCAAAGGCCGCTGAGCTGCCCACCCCTCAGCCGGAACTTGGGCTAACCGCTCGTTAGATCCAATCCGTCCTCTCCTCTGACCCTGGCCGAACAGACTCTTGATTGGCCAGGGTCTCTCGAATTCGTCGACTCACGTCATCAACTACCTTCCATTCCTCATGGGATAGCACCCAGGCCTCGCCAGGGCTCAGCTCGAATCGATAATGGTCATTTCTGAGCGTGAACCATTCGACATAGGGATGCGGCTCCAGATTGGGGTGCGGATCGAGCGAAATCAAATTTACCGTTCCGATCTGTGGGTTTACCATATCACCAATAATCTGCCCGGCCATATCATCATCTTCGAACCGACCGTTGCGGAATCGAATAACTTCCCCTGCGATATCCGGCTTGAAATTGCCGCGTAAATAAAAATCCACCGAGCCAACCACGGCAAACACGACTTGCCCAACGACGGTTCCCTCGACCCGATTGTCCAAGAACCCCTCACGAACCCACCGTCCATTACCAAACTTCTGTGCCATAGAACTCCTCCTGCTGAAATGATCATCCGCCGAACGCTCCGATCACAACAGCCAACAAGATGAGTGCGCTCCCAATCCATCCCTGCATGTCCAACGTCTCTCCAAGAAAGTACCACGAGAGCCAGGCTGCATAGGCTGGTTCGGACGCAAACAGCAGCGCCACCTGCTGAGCGGGAACCAGCTGCTGTGCCCACATCTGAACGGCAAATGCCAATGTAGCGAGTACGCCCGTAACCCCCAGACCGATCAGCAAGACGGCGGTGGGGGAGAATGCGCTTGATGGAGACTCCTCCCACCAGGGAGCAGGAAGAAACAGCACGGTCATCGCCAGCATCTGCCAAACGAGTAACGATGGTGCATCGACTTGCCGGGTGAATCGCTCGAGACAAATGATATGACCCGCGAACGCGACCGCGCATCCGAGCGTCATAAGATCGCCGATATTCATAGAGGTATCAGGCTTGATCAGCAACCAGAGCCCAGCGACCGCAATTGCTGTCGCCATCACCACCCGCCGGTCGACCCGCATCAAGATCAACGGAACAAAAACCACATACAGCGCCGTCAGAAAGGCCGAATTCGATGCAGTCGTATGCTGAAGCCCAACGGTTTGCAGCACATATCCGAGGAAAAGGAAGACGGTGGTCAGCGCACTCGCCCCTAATACGGTACGATCGTAATGCAGGCGACGGCGACTGGCCGCAAGCCATAGCAGGATCAACAGAGTGCCGAGGAGAAATCGAAGAAACAGGAAAGAGAGCGGAGAAATTTGGTCAAGTGCCGCCTTGGTGGCTGGGAAGGTCGCGCCCCAGATAACCGTCGTCAGTAAGAGTGCAAGTCGGGGCATGGAATAGCACTGCTGAGCGCTGCGCTCTGAATGCGAAGATCCTTACAGGCTCGGCACTACGCACTCAGGACCTGAAGTTTCTAGGGTTTGCACAAGGGGCACAATCGTTGTCGATTCACTCCGGCCTGTTCCATGGCCCTAAGCGCGCGCTCCTTATCGGAATAGTCAAACCATCCACCTTCCCAGAAATCGCTCGAGGTCGACGTGGATGGAACCTCGGAACAACGATCTCGATGGAGCGTGACTCGATCGATTCCACGGGCAATGTGAAGCCAGTATGTCATGGCAGCGCAATCAGGGGTGGATAGTTCGTGGTGAGAGGCTAGGAAAGGGCATACTGGAGAGTACGCGCCTACCCTTCACTGGTAACCCCTCAGCGAACTATGGGAGAAGCTGCCACTCATCCTTCTCGATGAAGACCTTCACGCCGGTCCCCAACTTTTTGACATCATCTTTCTCGAAGAGCTTCATATAGCGCTCGATTCGATTCTCATCATCGATTCGTTCTTCCTGCATCATACCGTTGTGACCTTTGTACCGTCGAAGCAGCACTGGCATCGAAGCCCTCCTATGAAGCTGGCAGTTGAGCAGCGTAAGTTGTTACAATCAATAGATGTCCGTGGGCGGGTCAAGATCGCCTACACTAGGTAGGCTTGTCAAGGTCTGAATTACCCTACGGATTAGATCGCCGTTACTGAGAGAAAGGATCGAGTCTCGTGCCACTCTATGAGTACCGCTGTGGGCAGTGTGAGAAACAATTCGAGGCAACTCAATCCGTCTATATGAGGATCGAAGACACAGAATGCCCCCATTGTCATGCGAGGCACGCAACTCGCCTGATGTCTTCGTTTTCCTCCTCAGTCAGTGGCGACCGCAAACCAGGATTCACTGAAATCAAAGCCAAGGCCATGGGCCAAGAACGGATGCAGCGATTCGCCAAGCTACCCCCGTTGAACGCGCAGCGCAACATGCCCCCACCCAATATGTCTTCTGATTCAGATTCAACGGAAGAAGGCGGATCGACCTCTGGATCGTAGGCGTACAACACTTTTCTTATGCCATCCCACATGATGCCATCAGCCGGCTACCCCGTGGCAACGAGCCGACTGTTCACCGCCCTACTTCTCAGCATGACTCTTTCCCTGTCTCCTTCCGGCGCCTGGGCTCAACTTGCAGGGAACCTGGTCATTGCCGGCAACGGGCCAGAGCAACCGACCATGGAAGCGTTGGCCCGGGCCTTTGAAAAAGCCAATCCCCACACCTATATCGACGTCCTGTGGGATGAGCAATCTACGCCGCTGCAATTAGTCAAGAGAGACCATGCTCATATCGCCGTGACAGGGGTCGAGGACCAGACGCTGGCCGCGACACAGATCGGCTGGGATGGGATCGGCATTTTGGTGCATCTCTCAAACTTCACCAAGGAAGTCACCACGCAGCAGGTTGCCGACATCTTTTCTGGAAAGATTAAAGAATGGTCTGATGTGGGGGGGCCAGAGACCAGAGTTCTTTTGATCGACCGCGCCGGCAATCAGAACATCCGGGAGGCGTTCGAATCTCAACTCGGAATTATCGGAAGCATTCCTCAGACCGCCACGATGATTGCTGCGGATGACATGGTCATTTCGACGGTCGTCGGAACGATTCCACCATTGTCTGCTGCCGCGTATATCTCGCTAAGCACAGCACGCTCCGCCGTGGCACAAGGGGTTGCCGTGCGTCTTCTGCGGGTCGATGCGGTCGAACCCGAAATCCCGACAGTGAAGGACGGACGATACGGCCTACGACGGCCTCTGTTACTCCTGTCAAAACACGATCCGCATCACCTCGTTGACGCCTTTGCCAACTTTGCGCTATCTCCTCTCGGGCAAGCCATCGTCGGAGAAACATATGTTCCCATGCCCAGCAAATAGTTCCGAAGCAAAGGAGGTTCCGATGGCTCCCCTATTTCTGTCGTCTCTCTTGCTATTGTCGTCGCTGACACCTTTCTTCTTCACTGTCGAAGTGTTTGCCGAAGAAGGAATGATCGTTGATGGTGCCGGTTATACGCTACACGACGCGGAATCGATTAAAGGACACAACGAGCAGACGGTCGAAAAAGACCCTGTTTGCGATAGCAGTAAGCGACCCAAAATCATCACGGTGGAACCGGACGAAGCCAAGCCGGGAGAGACCGTCACGATCAAGGGGGAACAGTTTGGAACCAAGGACTGTTTCCGCGGCGTGGCGTTTAGTGCGGGAGGTCCGATTAAGATCGACTATACATATATCAACGACACCACCATTCAGGCAACAGTTCCCGATGTTCAGCCAGGCATGTCGTTCATCGATGTTGTCGCCAGCGGTGGGAATGCGCGTTCAAAAGCCTTTCTCGTCCAGGCCAAGTAAGTCCCCGGAATAGGAGGAATTATCACGCATATATGCCCCATGAGCACCTTGTCGTCATTTAGTGGCTTCTTGCCGTACCGCTTTAGCGAGATTTTCAGGCGTACCGATATCAAGATAGCTGTCCTGTGGAAACTTCACCGTCTGTATCGCCAGCCCAGCCTTGAGGGCTGCTTGGAATACCACGCCCACCGCTAAGTCCCCTCCTGGATCGTTGTTCGTGCTGGCCAAGACGCTCATATTGCGCTTCGTCTCGTCGGCACGGAGGAACTGATGCAAAAACTCCGAAAAGACCGGCGTCCAGACAGCGAAGCACCAGCCGAACGTCAGCGTAGTTGAAACCGGTTTCATCACAATCTCACGAACCCGCCCGTTCGTGTCGCTATCCACCATGTCCCAGATGCGCGTGTCTTCAATACGATGTAGACCGAGCACGACGTCTGCCCCGGTTCGCTCCTGTTGTTCTATCAATCGCGCATAGGCATCAGGTGGACCAAAGAGGATGTCGGGAAAGCCGAATGCGATGCGGTGCTCTACGATAAATGGGTATGCACGGTCCAGCGTGTCAGGGGGACCAACTGATCCAGGAATGACAAGGTAGGCAAGCGAGAGGCCTACCCCCTGCCCCTGCTGAAAATAGTTCGGGATGTCCCATTTTCCCTCGCGGATGACAATGAATGTTCTAGAAATACCGGCGGCTTTGAATTTTTCCAAGAGATATTGTGCCGCCACTTTTGGTCGCGGCGTCCCCGTCAGCGGATCTTTCGCAAACCCGACAGGAAACAATTCCTTGCTGCAGGGAAACGGCTGCAGGCGCTTCGCTTGGCCAGCCGCGGGGATGAGTCCCACGACTTCCGGCCAGACTCGACAAGGTTGATCGGAGCGAGGTGCGACCATACGACGCACATTATCGCCGGATTCAGATACTGAGTCCATCGACTTTCACCAGATATGGTGTTCTGAGGCAAGCACCTCACACCTCACTGTGACTTCAAAGATTGATAGAACCAGATATTCTTCTGGCGACTCTGGAACCGAGTGAGATTCGCGTGTTTTATACATTCGTGCTTGTGTGTTAAGATAAATACTGTACACATGAGGAGTTCTTCTAATGCGAAATACCTGGAGTTATCGAGCCATCACCACCATGTTTTTTCTCGCAAGCCTTACTCTCGCGCTGCCGGTTTCAGCAACTCCTCCTATCAAGGAGCGGCTTCCCTTGACGCTGACCGGCGCAGGTTGTAACAGCAAGGAAACCGAGATGAATGCCGTTCTGCAGGCAATCCCAGGTGTGACCGGTGTGTATTTCAATCGCGTCCCCGATCATGTGCTCGTGGACATTATTCCGGCTACTGTGAAACCGGCTGATGTGATCACCCGCGTCAACGAGGCGGCATCCTCATGGCAATGCAAGGTCGAATTCATAGAGGGATGTATTTCGGCTCCCATGCCGACAGCATCAGCCGCTCCACACCAGCATGAGTAGTAATAGGGGGCGGGTGTCCCAGCACAATCACACCCGACCGCTCTCCTCCCGCCCATCATAATACTGTGAGCCTTGCGCAGAAATTAAACCGGAAATACGTCTATTCCTGCCATACCGCTGTCCGTGAGCCAAGTAGCAAGGCGTCTGCCACTGCCTCGCAATGCAGGACGCCATCAACTCCGATTCTCCCAAAGGTTGATACTTGTCACTCCAGAGGTGGTAACGTAGTCGGTGGTCTGAGCAGGGGTTTTTGATTTTTGGAATCCCGATCGATCAATTTTAACGCCTCCAGTTGAGCCTCTAACTCTTCAATTCGTTTATCGCGCTCACGAATTTGCTTTCGAAGATCGCGCGCCTTCACTGATTGATCGACAACCGGAGTAGGCTTGTGCTCTACCGGGGGTGGAGGAACGACAGCGCATGCTTGCAAAACAATGGAGATCGTCACTACGCTGCTCAAAGCACTCCCGTTCATCCTGTGCCACAGCCTCAAATTCATCGTGCATGAGCCTATACGACCAGGTCGTGATTTCTCAAGCCCATAGTTCCAAGCTTCTGGCCTAGGATATCGCTTTGCAACGACTTCCCCAACAGCAGGCAGTCGCTCGTTGCGGATTTGCAGGAAACCCACGTGACGACGTCAGGCCAGTGCTCGTGCCTGACCTTAAATTACGGGACCCCCAAGTAAATTTGAAAGATACGTGTTAGGCATGACAATGCAGTTCTAGTAGCGGCCTGACCTGAAGCCCGCGGCGGATGTGGTATTCACTACTCGGATCAGGGGCGGTTGCATAGGTGCTGCTAAACGGTTGATCGGCGCGCGAGTTTCCCCTAATCTTGACCATCTCGTAGCAAACGAGACTTCTCCTCGGCCCTCAGGAACACCGTGGAGGCCATCTGCTCCTTGGGAAATGCGCTAGACTGACAAACGCGCCGCTCGAACTCGTCAAAAGGGAATCCCTGGAAGACCGGAGCGCCAAATAGAGGCGAAGACGAGCGACACGTTACCCTCCCCTTTCCACGACAGCACCGCAATCTCCTGGCTGTCGCTGAAAGATTGGAGTAGCAGGAGGACGCCAAGCGACACAGCGATAATGCTAGGCCAGATCATCGAGAGAGCACCGAGAACGAGGACGAGCGTTATTGCCGCCCACATATTCTGGGCGAGCTGGCTCTTGACTGTGATCATATGGTCCTCCTTCCTATGCGCTCCACGTACACGCCTACGTATTATTGATGGAATGGGTTTGACCATGGCACATAATGATGCACCGCAAACAACTAG
>CAZJOQ010000059.1:1552-17996 GCA_964547625.1 uncultured Nitrospira sp. | reverse complement strand
TTTCCATCGCGTTGCAGGTGGAAGGCCGCTGCGCTTTGGCATTGACGCAGATGGCTTCGGCCATCGCTGGGTCCGCCGCGGCATCGACATACACATGGCATACGCCCGCATCATGTTTGACCACTGGAATCGTCGAATGCGCCGCGATGAGTTTCATCAACGATTCCCCGCCTCGCGGAATGATCACATCGATGAATCGATCCTGCTTCAGAAGCACAGGAACGACTTCGCGATCCGCACGATCGACAAAGGTGATGGCGCCGGATGGAACGCCGGCCTGCTCCGACGCCTCAGATAAAATGCCGGCGATCACCGTATTGGAGTGAATCGCCTCGCTCCCGCCTCGCAACACACAGACGTTGCCCGATTTCAGACAGAGGGCCGCCGAATCCGCCGTCACATTCGGCCGTGACTCATAAATGATCCCGATCACACCGATCGGCACGCGTACCCGCCCAACTTGCATCCCATTGGGCCTCGTCCACATGGTTGGCATTATCCCTACGGGATCAGGCAATTTTTCCACTTCACGAATGCCGGCGGCCATCTCTCCAATTCGCTTCTCGGTCAGTCTCAACCGGTCTGCCATCGCTTTTTTTTCCGGAGCCGTGCCGAATGCCTTGAGATCTCGTTCATTTGCCGCGAGTAATTCGTCGGACTTTGCTTGGAGCGCTTCCGCCATCGCGAGCAGCGCTTGATTTTTAGTCGATGTCGACAGCGACGCCAATCTCCTTGTGGCCTGGTGGGCCTTGGAAACCAGCTCCAGAACATACTCCGATATGGGGAGCGGTTTGGATGTTTCGTTCTTCTGGTCCGGGGCAGTACTATCAAGCGTTTCCATGCCGCTCCCAATGATTCGTCAGATTGACAACAACGCTGACCATACCGTGCTGATTAGAGACGGGTCAAGGCCCTACCGACTCTGCTGGCTCGGGTGAAATCCTGTTTGGGGAAAACTTCTGCTCTAGGAAGCCGGTTCCGAGGGCATGACGGATGTGTCAGGAAGTTCCGGCAGTGTATCTGCGCTCGGCGTCGAGGGGAAGTCGGTTGAATCCACCATGTCATCTGGAGCATCCATCGATTCTTCTGTTGGCGAAGAGTCAGAGGGACCCTCCTCTCCTGGGCGCACCGGCTGATTCACGAGCGCTGGTTGTCCTAACGCCGACGGCGCGATGGATCCGGGGACCGCTACCATGGATGGATTGGGATATTGGAATACCCAATCAAAGTGGGTCGGTTTCCCTTGAAAGTGGCGAACCGCACCTGGGAATTCCCCCTGTTTGATCGGCCGATCCCTGCTTGTGCTCCGAACCCCCATAATGCCTCCGGTAGGTGCGCGAAGCAATTGCCATTCACCACGTCCTACCGGATCAAGATAGACTTTCCTCAGAAACGGTTTGGGCGGCCTTGTGAGTTCGCCAAGCGTCTGAGGATACACTTCTCCGGGCATGACTCTTCCGGCTTTTACGTGCGCTGAGTAGAGTGCCAATGCCGTTTGAATTTCGATCCCCTTGGCGAGCAAATCCGCCTCCAACTCCCGTTGGACCATCGTCTTCCACTGCCGGGCCGCCATCGTCATGCTCAGCCCTATCAGAGTGATGGCCATCATCACCATGAGGTAAGAGAATCCCGCTTCCGGTCGTCGCAGTGATGATGAAGCCCTCTGCATCAGCCCTCACTCCTGCTCCACCGTTTCGTCCGACAACGACACGGTCTTGTCCGTCCGGGTATCGGTATCTCGAAGAGTCACACTCTCAGCGGTAATGGCTCGGAGAATCACATGGCTGTCAACATGGTCCCCGATTTTGAGCACCATCACCTCGTCGTCTTTCCTCAGCACAGCTATCGCGTCGTTTTTCTGTCGACTCTCCCCCAGACGCAAAAATCCAAGATACCGGTAGTCTGCCGACGCCTCCACCTCCACTTGTTCCGGAACACTCTCATTCGAAACAGACTCGTGTTGGTTGTCCAATGCTAGGCCCTGACTGAGGAGGAGCGAGCCATCGGGACGAGGCGCCGCAAAAATGTTCCGCGGTGCGGTGAAGCTCGCCTCACGCTGAATGCCCGCTGATGCGAGGAGTTCCAGATTGACACGCCGACTGCTTCCCATTCCTTCTGCCTGGTGGCCTGATGAGGCGGGTCCCGTGATATTCGTGAGCGGCAGGCGCGCCGGCTCCTCCATGAAACGCCATTGCCAGGCTGCCAATCCTACCCAGAGAAGAATCAGCGATAGCGCCAAAATCATCTTGTCTCTTGCTTCCATCGTTACCGACCTGTTTCCGACAGGATGGGCTTCTCCGAATCGGTGCGAAGGTACGTCGCAATCTTAATGTTGAATGTCAACGCTTCATCTCGTACGTCCCCAGACCGGGTTAGCTCCAGGTCTTCTATAAATAACAACTCGTCCGCCGTCTCCAGGTTATGAATGAAGCGGCGAAGATCCTCATACCGTCCGGTCAACGGCCCCTGGAGCAACCCTTTGCTCGTATTGGCGACGCCCGTCGGCTCGGTCTTGTACGACAAGGCCGGCAGAGTGATTCGATCACGCTTCGCTTCCTCTGTAATCCCCAGGGCCAAGGGAGCAAAATCCCTCTCGGCTGGTAGTAACGCCCATACCTGGCTCAGATCTTTCTGGGCTTTTCTCGCCTCTTTGTGCTGGATCACCGATTGCCGCATTGCGACCCATTCGTGCTCCAATCGCTCTCGTGTCAATTGCACTCCCGCCAAGCCGACACCATGCACGACAAACAGTACCGCGAGAAGACAGAGGGCAACGCTCGCCCATGGAAGCAACGGCGCAAATGGATGCCGGAGCATGGCAATCAGGCGCTCCTTCATCCGTCACACTCCGTCCCGACGGTATTGCACTGTAATATCAAATTCCACCAAGCCGTTTACTCCAGCGCGATGTTGAGCTAACACTGGATCGTTAAACGTCGCATGATCCTGAAGTCCCACGGTGAATGCCGTGACATCCTCCAAGCTCATCGCGGCTCCGGTCAGTCGAACCGTCGTCCCTGCTTGATCAAGGCGCACACTACTGAGCGCCAAGCGAGACGGGACGGCCTGCTCCAATTCAGTCAGAAACTTCGTCCACGAAAATATTCGCTTTTCTAGGAGCTGATTCGCCAATGCAACCTCGAAGGACAACCGCTTGAGCGCATGGTCCGACAGATCCATCCCTTCACGACTCGCCTCCGCAATCAGGTTACGATCCTGCTGTCGAACTCGCTCCAGCTCAGCCTCAATCGTGCGACACTCTTGATACGTCGCCATCGCTTGCATCCCATTCCAGAATATGCCGGACACAAGCAGGACACAGCTCCCTATCAGCAAGAACCGTAGAGGAGCCACCACAGAGCGATGCCTGTGGCACAGATTTATCTGAAATTGCTCATCGGCACCGGATGTCAATCTGATGGCCATCAGCGGTTTGAGGAATCTTCTCATTTGCACATTCGTCCTACCCGGCTACGGCAGCCCTGCCAGTGCCGCCAAGGATGTCATCTCTCGATGATTATTGTTTATGCCCCAGCCAACGGTCTCGATCCTGTTCCAGTCGAACTGCTCAGCGGCGAGTTGAAGTTCGCCCTCAATCCGTTCCTGCAAGCTTACGGCCTCACCGCCGGCGCAGATCACAGCGTCTTTGATGGTGACGGAGGGATGGCGCTGATGACAAACCTCCAGTGACGTACTGCACTCTTCGAGAATCTTGTGCAGCATATCGGGGGCGTGCAGACTGTTTGACACGTCCTCCCCTAAGAGCTTGCATCGATAGAATATCGGCTGCCCCTGTCGGCATACGATGGTCGTGAGAGATCGATCAAACACATTGACCCAGAGAATATTACGACCAAACCACTCCGATCCACTCGACACCCGCTTCCAGAAACCCAGCAGTCTGAGGCTTGTGATACCGACATCAAATGGAATCAGGCCAACAGATTCGCAGAGCGATTCGTATTGTTTAAGCACCGCTTCTTGAACCGACACCGTCAACACTGTGTAGGCCACGGATCCACCTGCTCCTTGATCGTGAAACACCTGGGACACGATCTTGGTTTCATTGAGCGGGACAAGCTGTTCTTGTCCCAACCGCCACCGAATGAGATGCTCACGCTCCGCGCGCCCAGTTGGGAGCTGCTCGAAGTGAAGCACCGTGGCTCTCACCGCAGTATCCGGAAGCAGTACGGTGATTCGTCGAGGAAGAGCCGAACGGACTGCCCTGCCTACCACGTGGTGCGCCCTTCCTGAACTCGTGAGAGCCTGAACACGATCGGCAAGCGCTGTGAAGTCAGATAAATTGGGGGCCATTGGTGAAGGACTGATCATACCGTTGGGCAGCGGCGACAGGAGACACTTGCGCCGACGCTGTCCACGCCAGCCTCGCTCACTTTCAGCCCATGCAAGCGAGTCAGTCCCGAATTTCAAGCAGTGCTGGGGGCGACTGCTCCACCATTCCCACATCATGTCATCCTTCCTCACTGAACGTGACGCGATTGACCTCGCGGAGCGACGTCTCCCCATTCAACATCTTTTTGAGTGCGGATTGCCGAAGCGTGATCATTCCATCCGTCACCGCTCGATACCGAATTTCTGAAAGCGGCCGCTCCGCATGGATCATCTCTTTGATCTCATCCGTTAAATCGAGGAATTCCGTGATGCACTTTCTTCCACGGTATCCAGTGCCATGGCATTGGGGACAGCCCTTCCCCTCATAAAACGGTGTATCCTTGTACTGTTCATAGTCCAACCCAGACTCTTCAATGAGAGCCTGCTGGACCTTCATGGATGTCCGGCAAGACGGACAAAGCATTCGGACCAACCGCTGCGCTAATACGCAATTGAGTGCAGCGAGAAAGTTATACGTATCAATCCCCATGGAGGCGAACCGTCCGATCACATCGAACACGTTGTTCGCATGAACCGTCGTCAGGACGAGGTGGCCTGTCAGAGCCGACTGGATGGCGATCTGTGCGGTCTCCGGATCTCGAATTTCTCCAACCATGATCTTGTCCGGATCATGGCGAAGGATAGACCGAAGGCCTCGCGCAAACGTCAGCCCTTTCTTCTCATTGACAGGAATCTGCACCACCCCTGGCAACTGATATTCGACCGGATCTTCAATGGTAATTAGCTTGTCTTCGAGCGTATTCATCTCGGATATGGCGGCATACAAGGTCGTTGTCTTGCCGCTTCCTGTTGGTCCTGTCACCAACACCATGCCGTACGGTCGAGTGATCGCTTTACGAAACCGCTTTAGATCTTCCGGATTAAAGCCAAGTCGTTCAAGCTTCAATGCCGAGACCCCGGTCGCAATGGAGTCTCGATCGAGTATTCTAATAACGACCGACTCACCAAATACGCTCGGCAGGATAGACACACGAAAATCCACGGTCTTCCGATCCAGCCTCATCCGAAAGCTTCCATCTTGAGGCACTCGCCGCTCTGCAATATCAAGTTCTGACATGACCTTCAGACGTGAGACCAAGGGAGCATGCAATCGGATATCGAGCGGCTCCATGGCCGGGATAAGAATACCGTCGACTCGAAGCTTCACTTTGGTCGAGCGATCTGCAGCTTCAATGTGAATGTCGCTGGCGCGACGCTGCATCGCACTCAGTAAGATTGAGTCCAGTAACTTCACAGCGGGGCTTTGATCTGCCCCAGCCTGGTCGAGGGAAAGGATTTCTTCTCCTCGATCATCTTCTTTCACCAAGATTGATCGATATTCTGATTCGAGCTCACGCAGAGCTTGACTCGATCCTTCGCTCCGCTCCAGTGCCGCCAGGATTGCACTTCTGGGGCTCACAACCCGATCCAGAGGTTTTCCAATGAGAAGCTCTAATTCGTCAAGACCTAACAGGTTGTGCGGATCTGCAATGGCAATCGTGAGTACTCCGGAACGTTCAGCGATCGGCACGAAGGGAAATCGCTGCATGAGCTTAACGGATGTGGTCTCGTAGTACCGCGGATCTACCCGAAAGTCGGTGAGCGGGTCATACGGAAGGTCGTATTGCGCAGCAAGCGCCTGAGCTAACTGACCTTCCGAGAGTAACCCGTCAGTGACCAGCGTTTGCCCCAACGTCGCCGGGACTCCGTTCAGTCGACGTAACACCTCGTCAACCGTTTGTTTGTCGAGGACGCCCTCGCCTACCAAGATTTCTGAAAGAGAAGGACGAACAAGGCTACGTGGCATAGAGAACCTCCCAGACCATCCTTATCCCCTTGTCTTACAGTCGGACTCATCCATACCTAGCCACCAACTGCTCCTGCCATCTGAAAGACAGGCAGATACATCACGATGACGATCCCGCCAACCATCACCCCCATGACGAGAAGCAAGGCCGGCTCAATCCACGTGGTGAGTTGGGCAAGTCTAGTATCGAGGTCGGCCTCATAAAACTCTGCGATATCCCGCAGCATCGTCTCGAGAGAACCTGTTTCCTCACCGACCGATAGCATCTCAATCGCGAGTCTGGGAAGGACCTTGGGGCGATCCAAGGCCTTCGCGAGCGTCGCCCCTTCACGAATCTCATCGACCGCCCGAACCAATCGCAGGGAAACAAAACGGTTAGAAACAGCTGCACACGCACTCTGTAAAGCATCCACAAGCGGAGTTCCGCCGCCAAGAATCGTTCCCAGCGTTCTCGTGAGTTGCACCGTATTGTGTTGGACGACAATCTGCCCCACGACTGGAAGCGTAGTAATTAGGCGGTCGATGGATAGGCGCCCGGCCGATGTCGCGTAGTAGGCCCGCGTCCCCAGCATAGTGCCGATGACAACGACAATGGCTGGTAATGCCAAGGACCCAGATTGAGTGACTACATCGAGCACTAGTTGGGTTGCCCATGGCAAGGTCTTCGCCGATTCTCCATACACGGAAACGAAAGTCGGCATGACATAGGTCAACAGAAATCCGATCACAGCGACGCCGATAAGCACAAGAACGAGTGGATAGGAGATGGCCTTCGTCACTTTTTGACGAAGTGCGATCATCAGCTTCAGGTACGCCACGTATCGTTGGAGCACATCCGGAAGATTGCCGGATTGCTCTCCCGCCTTCACCGTGGCGACATAGAGCTCAGGGAAATAAAGTGAGTGTTTCGCTAGCGCATTCGAGGTGGATGCCCCACCTCGAATATCATCCTTCACCTCGCGTAACACCTGCTGAAATCCAGCATGTCCAGCTCGTTCGATGAGGAGGTCCCAGACTCGTAAGATCGGCAATCCCGATTTGACGAGAGCCAACAGCTCTTGATTGAAAATCAAGAACTGCCCAAGAGGAAGTTTTCCCCAAAGCCAAGGCGTCCCCAGCTCCACCGTGGCTCTTCCACGTTTGTGGAGATGAAACACCAATAATCCTTGAGACTCTAGTTTGGCACGAACCAGTGATTCCTTTTCGCCCTCTACATGGCCATAGATTGTGGAGCCATCGGGCCGTGCGACTCTGTAGGCAAAGATTGCCATAACCTAGACCTTTAGACCTTGCGATTTAGTTCAGCGTACTCGACTGCATTCTTTCGTACCCGAGCGCGTCTGTAGATAGTTCAGGAAGTCGGAGGGTTTGGCCCACCTGAATACGATCATTGGAAAGTTCATTGAGGGCCATGAGGCGCATCACCGACGTATGATATCGCCTCGCGAGACTCCACAGCGTATCTCCAGGCTTAATCGCGATACTCACAGGAGTGGCCACAAGTGACGGCCGCCTTACAACCGGCACAACGCCGGTAGAGGACGTATTGCCCGCTGATTCATCCCCACTGTCTGACTGAGCCTCCTGTTCCAAAGCCACACTCGTCATCTCCGGTCGTTCGGCACGTTGAGAAATACTGGCCGTCGGAGATGCCTCTCCTTTTGCTTGCTTTCCAATTTTTGACAACTGTTTTCGGAGCTGTCGCAGCTGACTCTGAAGAGCGGCTCCCGTTCTCCTCATCTGCTCTCGTTCAGATCGTGCCGCGGCCAGCTCCTCTCGTTGGAGATCGATCACATGACGGGCTTCGTTGAGTCGGCGTTCCGCCTCTCGACTACTCCCCTCAAGTTGAGCTCGGGCAATCTGCACATCAGCAAATGCTTGGCGCTGTTGATCAATTTCTATCTGGAGTTCGGTAATCGTTCGTTGCGCATCCCTTAAGGAAGCTCGAAGGGTATCCACAGTTAGTTGGAAATCCGCAATCTCAGGGTCCAGGATTGGTTCAAGCGGACTACATGCCACCATCCCAAACAGGAGAGCCCCGCTCACCATACGCCATCCCACCCCATTCCTTTGGGATGCGTTGCTCATGAAACACGGTTCCCGCCAACGTGCGATCACGATCCTGTCACCATGTGTTATAGGGAGTACCGTTTGACCCTACCAAGTCAGATCCGGAATACACATCAAAGATACCACCCTCCGCCGGCTCGGAAATTTCTTGCCAAGAGCTCGACGAATTCGTGAAGGGGTCCTTGGGAATAGCCCGAAGATATCCCGCCGTCACTAAGCCATCTAAAGACGGAGGATACTTTCCTTGATCCGCGCGGTGATGATCGAGCGACTCTCGCAGCGTAAAAAGATCCTGCCGCAAGACCGTCTCTTTCGCTTTGACCAGCGATGATTGATAGGATGGAGTGGCTATCGTGGCTAAAATGCCCACAATGGACACCACAATCATTAGCTCAACAAGCGTGAACCCTTTTTCCCACTCCATGTGGTCACTCTACCAATCCTGATACGTGGTCCCATCCAACGCCAACGCCTCGCTTTGTGTCATCACATCATAGACATCCTCACCACACCAGCTAGACGGCTTTGGACGGTCCTTGTAACAACGCAAGAGCCAGTCTGGTTTTCCCGTCATAGGATCCACCGGCATGACCCGCAAATACCGCCTGACCGTCGTGCCTCGAACGGTCGCTTCTTCTCCCGTGAGCTTCACCCCCAACAGCACATCCAGGGACTTCGGAAATCCATAAGGACCCGAGACTTCCTTACAGACCAACTTATTTTTCAGGCAGACAGGGCCAAGCAGGACATCTCCATCACGGTTCCACTCCAGCTTGAACAGATCGATCGCGCCGCGAATGATTCGAAGCTGTTGGCGCAACTCAATTTCATGGGTTCGTTTCGTCGATATTTTGCTTAGGGGCATAGCCACTGAAGCCAAGACCACAATAATCGTCATGGTGACGAGGATCTCGATCAATGTAAGCCCATCCTCTCTCACCGTACTCTCACGACCCCTGCCCCAACAGCTTCGGACGATGGCTCATCAGCTGTGCCGGAATAACTCAGTTCAACTCGAATAGGCGAGACACCAGGCGCCTTTGCCACAAAGGTGAGGTTCACAGTCCGGGGCGCTCGTTGATCCAGATGAGCCACTTGAAACAGGACAGTACCGCCCCGATTTCCATCTCCGTCCGTTTTAGTTGCCCCCACGGCGATGAGCTGCCCATCATCAAGACGTTTAAACTCTAGAATGTCAGTGTCGTATTCGAACCTGAATGCATTCTCCCCAGACGCTCGGATCCGACCATCCACAATAGCAATCGTGACTTCTTTGCCGGATTGGACAACCGATTCATTAGGTTTGACTTGCAGTGTAGGGCCTGGCATCGCCAATTGGGTCAATGACTGAGCCGGCTTCATCAATACTGCGCCTCTGGATGGTACGCCAAGCCGAGTGGAAGATGTCCCGTACTCACCTTTCAAAGACGCCGATATCGTTCCCACAGAACCGGAAAACACTGGACTGGTTGAATAGTTGAATTCGGTCCCAGACCAAAACGCCTGATTCGTAGACCCCGGAGGAATCGCCGGCTGTGCGATGCGGGGAGTAATAGTCAAAATGACTTCTGTCGTGACCCGCTCGGTTTTAAAAGAACTCAACAAATTCCCAATGAGTGGCAAATCCCCAATCCATGGCATGGTGACGCGTGTTCGGCGATCCTCCTCCTGAAGCAGCCCGCCGAGAACCACCGTTTCTCCATCACGCATGTTTAAGGTGGTCTCAGCCGAGCGATTGCCAAATTTAAACTGCTCAATTCTAGGAGCAGCTTGAAGGAGCACTGGCTCTCCAACGCGAATCACTTCCACCTTCATTTTCAGGGACAGCTCATTACCCAATCGAATGGAAGGTTCTACAGTCAGCTTGACACCTGTATCTCGAAACTCGATTGACGTGACGGTTGAGGTAGTCGGGACGGCTCCAGTGGCGGCTTGTCCCGGTAATACATTCGTCGTGGAGAGGAGGATGGGCTGCTTGTCTCCGATGTTAATCTCCGCTTTTTTGTTGTTGATGACACGGATCTTCGGTGAAGCAAGCGTCTTGGCATCGGATTGCTGCTTAAAGAAATCCAGCAATACGGTGGTCGGTAGTTTGAAGAGATAACTGTCTGGCCCAAGATTTGTGAGTTGCCGGTAGGTCATCTGTACCGCCTCAGCGGCCAGTGTTCCCGTGAATCCAGAGGCAATCAATCCGGCACCCGCCTGTTTCGGATAGTTGAGCCCATATGTCTGATTCTTCGTGCGGTTGACTTCCAGCACTTCGAGATCAAAAAGAACCTCGGGCTCCTGTCGGTCATTCGCAAGGATGATCTTTTCGGCAAGCGCAAGTTTCTCCGGCTGATCACGAATGACAATGGCATTCAGCTGCTCGTTTGCATGCATGCGCTTGGAATCCAACATGCTCTTGAGTAGAAGCACCATATCTTTAGCTTTCGCCGTCGATAGGTAAAATGTCCGGATCATCAGATCCTGATACTGTTCTTGCTTCTGCTTAGTATCAGGACTGATCACTGTAACGGTTGGAGAGATCTGGCGAGAAAATAAACTATTACTATTGAGAATCAGCCGAAGTGCTTCTTCAAATGGCGTATCCTGAATAGAAATTGAAATGGGATCATTGCGGACATCCTTATCGAACACGAGGGTCAGCCCACCAGCCTTTGCCACGCCTTCCAATATTTCCTTGATACCGGCATTCTTAAATTTCAGGGTTACAGGCTGCCTCGATCCCTCTGCTCTTCTGAGTGCTTGTTGGCCTTCGGTAAGTCGCGTGATACCCTCGAGTGGGTCTTGGTATGTTGGGTCGAGCTCTACCGCCCGCGCGTAACTCCCTAACGCCTCCTCGATTCGCCCGAGTTGCGTCAGACGTTCGGCTTCACGATATTGGGATCGTGATTCCTTTAAACGCGTGGCTTCCTGAAAGCCGGCTTGGTATTCGGCGCTGGAAGGTTCAATGGTGAGGGCGCGCTTGAACTCTTCAAGCGCGAGATCAGCGTGTTTTTCTCGTATAAAGGTACGGCCTCGTTCCGCATACATCGCAGCTGTACGCTCTCGAGATAACGCATATTTACCCTGGAGAGAGGAATTAAATGGATCATCTTTTAATGCCTGCTTGTACGCAAGACTAGCCGCTTCCCACCGCTCCTCAGCCAAATGTTGATCTCCTCGCTGGGCTTCTGGAGATGCAAACAAGGAACAACCACCCAGCAAAAAGATGCTCAGAGGATATAGGCACACCTTTCGCGAGCAAGTCACAATACCTGTCTCCTTGAGGCCCACTAGACGGCATGGACAGATCGCCATGTCAAAACTGCCAATTTTCTTATACTACGGATTAAGACAGGCTCAAAGAAAAAGGCTAGAAGATGAGGGAGGGCATGTGGGGCTGCCGGTCAGCTTTGGCGGAGAACCGCGTCGTCCGCGCATCCTCAGATCTGGATTACCGTTCCGCAAATGAAATTCGATGGGCGCTAGAGCCGCCAGTATTTTATCTGGGCAGGAATGTCATCAGGATTCAGGATGCCTTTGACATCGATCACAACAGCCTGTTTCTGGCTTCGGAGAGGATTTAACAGATCCATTAATGTCAGTTGGGAGAAGTTCTTATGCGCCACCGCAACGATTAGTCCATCGAGATCCTTCATCTTGGCCCATTCGACGAGATGAATGCCATACTCTGCCAAAGCTTCTTCCGCTTCTGCAATCGGATCATGCACCAGCACTTCGATTCCATATTCACGAAGTTCACGAATAATATCGGGCACCTTGCTATTGCGGAGATCGGGCACATTTTCTTTGAACGTGAGACCAAGCACTCCAACTTGTAATCCATTGATGGGGCGGGACAACTGACTTAGTAACTTCACGGTATGCTCCGCCACAAACTTCCCCATGCCGTTGTTAATGCGACGGCCGGCAAGGATAACCTCTGGATGATAGCCCACGGATTCCGCCTTGGAGGTCAAATAATAAGGATCCACACCTATACAATGGCCACCAACCAGGCCAGGAGAGAACTTGAGGAAATTCCATTTCGTCCCAGCTGCCTCAAGAACGGCTTTGGTATCTACTCCCAACCGATGGAAAATAAGGGATAACTCATTCATGAGAGCAATATTCAAGTCGCGCTGGGTATTTTCAATGACCTTAGCTGCTTCAGCCACTTTGATACTGGAAGCTCGATGAATACCAGCTTTCACAACCAACGAGTAGGTATCCGCTACGATATTGAGCGATTCCAGGTCCTGTGCTGATACAACCTTAATAATCTTTTCAAGTGTATGCTCCTTATCTCCAGGATTTATCCTCTCCGGCGAATACCCGAGTTTAAAATCAACTCCGGCTTTCATTCCAGAAGTTCTTTCCAAGATTGGCAAGCACACTTCCTCGGTTGCACCGGGATAGACGGTAGATTCATACACCACAATCGACCCCTGCGAAAGGTTCCGTCCGATCAGCTCCGATGCCTTCTCCAACGCAGTAAGATCGGGTTGTAACGCCTCATTGATAGGCGTTGGAACTGCAACGATAATGAAATCTGCTCCTTTAAGGTCAGTTGGTTCCGACGTATACCGTACTTGTGCGGAGGCTAAATCGCTTTTCGACACTTCCCCTGTCCGATCGATGCCTTTGAGCAATTCGTCAATTTTCTTCTTGTTGACATCAAATCCAATGACGGGGCCTCTCCTCCCAAATGCCACAGCGATGGGAAGCCCTACGTAGCCTAACCCCACAACAGCGATGGAGCGCGATTGTTGTCTCGTCATACATCCCCCAATTTAGCTTCGACTTTCGCTTCAACAAAGACCCGGGTAACAATGGCAGAAGAGACCATGATCGTCAAGAAATGGACGGCCTTTACCAGCTTGGCTTTTGCCTTATCTCTATCCACACGTTGACTTCATCGAGAGGCAGACCATCCCGCATGGAGCAATCATGCTGAAACATAAACTTCAATAATATCAATATGATCCAATGACAAGCATGAAGATGCTCGCGCTACGCTTACGCCATATCAATCACTTTAACAACACAACATAATCCATTACTTCACCTGTACGTCCATGATAGTGCGGCGGGGCCTCTCTCTGATTGAACGCTATCCCGAGAAGCACTCTTCTGACTGACATCAGCTTGCATCAAAACGCAAAAACGTAGAAAAAGCCTCTGCATCGGAGCCTCCATTCGATCGACATCATTTGCTTCCCACAAGAGGCACTCAACTTGCTCGGAGCCCACCCTGGTCCCGTATCGTGCACGCGACGAGATTTGTAATGGACGTTGTGGAGGATTCCGACAATGCACCAGCATAATCAGCGATTGTTGCTCCTCTCGGGTAGTATTACTACCCTTATGTTAGTTTTCGAGCCAGTGACCCCTTGCCTACGGCTAGCCTTAGCGGCAACAGATACGAATAGTCTCACAGCGGTGGCCGCACCAACACCTAGCCCCAGCCAGACCAGGCGCCTTCCAGCACCCATGCTTCGGCTGATGTCTGAAATACCCGTATTGCGGCAACTCGTGTCCCCGCCCGTCGTTACTCCTCCTGTGCCAAGTCCCGCCATAGGAGTAAGCTCCTCAAACTTTACGTTCAGCGCTCAACAGAACGCCGGCAATCCACCAGCGCAAACCCTGGCTATTACGAACAGAGGCGGAGGAACGTTGATCTGGAATGCCACGGTAAGTGCAGCATGGTTGACGCTCAGTCCAGCCGCCGGCACCGGCAATGGCACAATTGCATTGACTGTCACCACCAGTTCTCTCACCGCCGGAACCTATAATACGACGATCAGGGTGAATGCCGTAGGGACTCCGGCGATCACCATTCCGGTCAACTTGACGGTAGCACCTGCGCCTGTGCCCCCTGCTATTGGTACGAATCCAACCGGCTTGTCCTTCACAGTCCAGCAAGGAGGCGGCAACCCAGCTGCCCGAACGCTGAGCATCAGCAATACCGGTGGGGGCACTCTGAGATGGACCGCCAGCGATAACGCCGCCTGGTTAACGCTCTCGCCGGCCTCCGGTACCAACAATGGCGCGATCAGTGTGAGCGCAGCAACAGGCTCATTGATTGTTGGCACGTATAGCGGCACGATCGCCATTAGTGCCCCAGGAGCGAGAAGCACTTCCGTCCCTGTGACGTTCACCGTAGCCGCAGCACCTGTCCCTCCCCGCATTGGCGCGATCCCCACAGCCCTGTCTTTTACCGCACAGCAAGGAGGCGGCAACCCAGCTGCCCAAACGCTGAGCATCAGCAACACCGGTGGGGGCACTCTGACATGGAGCGCCAGCGATAACGCTCCCTGGTTAACACTCTCACAGACCTCGGGCAGCGGAAATGGTGCAATCACAGTCACTGCTGCCACCGGTTCACTCGCTGCCGGCACCTACAATGCGATGATCGCACTAAGTTCAACGGGAGCCACCACGATTCAAATCCCCGTAACATTTACGGTTGCTTCCGCACCAACCACGATCACGCTGAGCCCATCGTCATTGACCTATACGGCCATATCAGGCAGCTCTAATCCTGCTAGCCAGTCCATGACAGTCAATTCAAACGGAAGCTGGACCGCAAGCGACAACGCAGCCTGGCTCACACTGAGTCCAACCTCTGGGTCCGGAAACCGCACCATTTCCGCGAGCATCAATCTCGGGGGGGTCTCGGTCGGAACGCATACTGCCGCCATCACAGTAACAGGAGGAGGCACCGTAAAAACTGTTAACGTGACCCTGACGGTGTCGGCCGCTTCATTTACCATATCGCCCGGTAGCCTCACCTTTACGGCCACTCAAGGCGCAGCAAACCCACCAGCCCAAACCATCATTCTCAATTCAACCGGACCGTGGACCGCGAGTGACAATGTCTCTTGGCTGTCGCTCAGTCCAACCTCAGGCTCGAACAATGGGACAATCACGGCGAGCGTAAACACTGCTAACGCAAATCTAGGGAATAATCCCGCTATTATTACTGTGACTAACGGAGGCGTAACAAAAACGGCGAATGTCGCTCTGACACTAAATGTCCCATCGAGTTCGTCGGCAACCTTAACTTGGAGCGCAAATCAAGAGAACGATCTGGCTGGGTACAAAGTGTATCGAGCCACGGCATCAGGAGCCTATGGAGCGCCGATTGCAACAGTCCTAGGAAAGGTGACCACCTATCAGGCAATCGGACTTCAATTCGGCACGACGTATTTCTTCGTGGTCACAGCCTTTGACATTGCTGGGAATGAAAGCGCGTATTCGAATGAAGTCAGCAAGAGTATTTTCTAAGGACTGTCTGGATAATTCGCATCCCAACCGAGAAATCGGCTCATAGGTTAGTCCGCACAAGTCACGACTCCGGGAACGAGATGGTCAGGTTGACGTCTCCCCTGAAAACGACGGCAGTTCTACACGAGAGTAAGATGACGGCTTCTGGCCTGTGCGCTGGCGCAGATGGCCTGTCGGCTGGGGTTCTCCGCCCTGTACTTGCGACTCCCACGGTTCTTCCGAGAACTCGCAATCGCCAAAGGCGATGGCCGCTATGGCCGCCTGCTCCGGAGTCTCGCCAAGACGGACCTTGTGGTCCTCGATTGGGGCTTGGCCCCCTTGACCGACGAGCATCGCCGCGATCTGTTGGAACTGCTCGATGATCGGCATGGATGTCGGGCTACCCTCGTGGCCAGTCAACTCCCTCTTCCCGTTTTCAATGGGTGAGCTCGCCGGCACGCGCGAGCGATTCGTGACCCGTCTGTTTGACGGCACCTTCGCCAACACGAAGCTCACCTCGACCACACCGGATCTTGCGACCAGATTGACGCGCGGCGGGTACCCGGAGGCCATACGGCGCACCGCAGAGGATCGCCGGTCAGCGTGGTTTGCATCCTACCTCTCCACTATTCTGCAACGGGACGTGCGCGATCTGGCGCGGGTCGATGCCCTGCACCAACTGCCCAACCCGCTCAAATTGCTCGCCACCCGCACAGCCGGTTTGGCGAATCTCGCCGACGTCGGCAGGGATGCCGGACTGCCGCACACGACCTTGACCCGTTATCTGGCCCTGCTGGAACCAGTATTTCTTGTGCATCGCCTCCCAGCCTGGTCGCCACATCTGGGGAAGCGCCTGGTCAAAGCTCCCAAGCTGCATCTGGTCGACACCGGCCTGGCCTGTCATCTGATCGGTGCCGACGC
>CAZJOQ010000059.1:0-1452 GCA_964547625.1 uncultured Nitrospira sp. | reverse complement strand
GGTTCGGAAGTGGACGTGGTGCTGGAACAAGCCGACGGCTCAGTGGCCGGTGTCGAAGTCAAAGGGAGCGCGACCGTGACGGCCTCTGACTTCGTCGCATTGCAAACGCTGCGCGATCAACTGGGGAAACAGTTCCGCACCGGTATCGTGCTCTATCTGGGTAATCGCGTCATCCCATTCGGCAAGAAACTCTGGCTGGTGCCGGTCCATACCCTATGGACGCCCTAACCTGCCTGATTGGCGTCCTCCCCTAGATTTTGCGTCACCGCATCTTCAGCTCTCTCCAGCACCCGCTGGACTTCATCTACATAGGCTTCGGTCGTGGCATAGTTCCACACGTCCTCTGCTAACAGCCGATCAATGTCGGCCTAGTCCGGATCCAGCGGTCTGCCCCGCCGGTTCGGACGCAGGGCCGGCGCTCCGCCCCGCGCCAACACTCGGCGCACGGTCCGTGAGTGCGCCTCCCCCCCTGTTTGGCCATGTCACAGGGAGAGAGCCCGCGTTGAGCCAATGCGTGAATCATCTTGCAGCCCCCTTTTGCCGCATCCGTCCCTCCTTCGTGATGAGCGTTGAAGAGACATGGTGACTCGGCGTGCAGAGGACTGTTCAGCTCGCTGATTTGAGGACTTGTAGCATCGGCGCTGACAATCTTCCGCGGAACAGCCGAACCGATCCTGAACGGCCTCACACGGCGGATTTGCGCACCGACCTCTTATCACCACAGTGTTGCGCCCCTCACCGACAACGGGGCCCAACAGAATCTCCCAGTCTGTGGCCATGCACGATTGCAAGCGCAACATCGTCCGCGATGGCGCAGCTGCTACCGGCGTGCCACACCCCCTGATGGGCGACAGCTTTTGTCTCCGCACGGTCGGACCGCGCGCCGCGGAGCGACGGTGCGCCGAGCTGGCACGGCGTCTCTAGACGCGGTGCCTCCAATGCGTGGCTGCCCAATTTTCTCGCCCAGTGCAGGTCAGCGAAACCTCAGGAGAACCTTGTCTGACAGTCTGCTCATAGAAGAGCGTTAGTCTAGTGTCTAATTAGTGGCGCATGGCGACATGGCTATTTACTGAGAGGTTGTTGATCTGGATCTTAGCCACGACGACGTTTACGTTCGAATGGAACAAGGGCAACAAACCGTGACAATTTCATGCAGATGTCGATGGATGGGAGGCCCGAGATGGAGTCCTCATCACGTCATCGCATTTACATGCGTTATGCCCAACCCTTAGCCTTCAATTCGGTTGCAAACGTCGCGAGGGACATGACGAGCGTGAGTGGCGTATTCGCTAACGGCACAGCACCGTAGGCGGCGTACCAGTCAGCGGCGCGTTCGTTCTTCGCATCGATGCTGAGGATCACGCCGCCTACCTCGACCGCGGCGCGCAGGCAGCGACGGCCTGCTGCAGCAAGGAGCTGGCCACCTAGGCATTTCCCCTGCACACGCACATG
>CAZJOQ010000058.1:0-18207 GCA_964547625.1 uncultured Nitrospira sp. | reverse complement strand
AGTATGGCAATCCGCTGACGGCGGCCGGTCTCTCGGGTCTCCCCGTACCGGGACGGGATTAATTCAGCAACAAAGGAGCATCCTTCCTTGATCCTTCTCTTGTTGTGCTCGTTGATGATGGTGCCGGTGACTGTAATGGCGGAACCCCACGCTCCGGCGAGTGGCTCACCCACCGAGTCTGTGCGGACCGCGCCCCTGACCATCGAAGAGGTGTTGGCCAGGATTGAGTTGACCCATCCGCTGCTCAGGGCAACGGGACTGGAACGGACGCAGGCCCGGGCCAAAGTCCTGAAAGCGTTGAGCGCGTGGGAGCCAAAACTTCGGAATGAGCTCGAGGTCGACCGGATTACCACGTGGAATCTGACGTTTACTGACGGATTCGCGAATTGGCAGACGGTCGGCTATAACGATACCATGATCAAGATCGGGCACCCCTATGGGTTCGAAATTTTCAGCGGTATCCGTAGCGGCTTTGGGGATGCTGGTATTCTCGCTGCCTCCACGGGCGGCATCCCTCGTACCCCGACGGGTGGCCCAATTGCGATGCCGCAAGACCTGCAGCTTTTCTATGCGCAGCAAAACATCATCTTCGGAGGCGCGTTTAATCTCTTGCGGGGCTTCATGATCAACGAGGAGTATGCTGAGTTTCAACAGGCGGAACTCGCTGGGCCGCAAGCCGAGGTGAAGGTGGCCCAGAAACGGCAAGATCTCTATCTCGCCGGGGCCATTCAATATTGGGACTGGCAGGTCGCTGTCAAACAAGCCGATGTGGTGAAGCGCGCGTTGGCCGTCGCGGAAGAGCGCTATCGCATGGTTGAGGGCCGATCCAAAGCGGGCGCAGTCGCTCCGATCGACGTAGTCGAAGCCCAGCAAGAAGTTCAGAAACGGCGAGAGGCTGCCATCGCGGCCCAACGCCAAGTGGAATATGAGCAGTATAAGCTCGCTTTTTTTCTCTGGGAGAACGAGCAGCCCGTGACTCCTCGGCCGGAGTGGGCGCCGGAGTTTCAGGGGGAAACGCCGTTGCCGAGCGAAGAGGATGTGGCAGCCTTTAAGGTCGAAGCCGCGGAGGATCGCCCGGAAGTGCGCGATCTCTACATCGAAGCCCAATTGAACAATATCGAACTGAAACTGGCGAAGAATAATCTGCTTCCAAAGCTAGAGTTTGAGGGAGGGCCGGCGGTGGGCGGTATCTATTATCTTGGAGGGTTCGGCTATAATATGCGTCTTCGCTTCAGTATGCCGTTGTTCAATCGGGCCCCCCGCGGGAAGGTCCTTCACGCTCAGGCTGAGCAGGAACGATTGGCGTATAAGCAGGCTTACACTGAGCGTCAGGTCGCGATCGATGTGGATAACTGGCTCTCAGCGATTGTACGGGCACGAGACCGAGTGAAAGCCGCAACGGAAGCTCTTCGCTTGGCCAAGACATTAGAAGAAGGCGAACGAGCTCGGTTTAATATGGGAGCGACGAGCGTGCTCTTCGTCAACCTGCGCGAGCGCGCCGTCGTCGAAGCGGCTTACGAGCTCTATCGTGCCCAGGCCGACTATGCAGTTGCCCGAGGGGGGCTGTTGTGGGCCAGGGGAGCGTTGTCAAAAGCACTCTCGGAGAACGTACTCGCAAAGTATGGTGATCCGGTGGCTGCGGCCGGGATCTCCGGCCGTAAGCAGCAAGGGCGTGATTAGCATTCGGATGGGTAGATAGTTCATTCGGGGGGCTTGGCTACAGAATTGTGAATGTGGTTAAGTGCCGGCGTCATTAAATTCAGTGAGGGACCAATGATTCACATCCTGATTTATAACCGGGGGTACTCATGAAAGAACCTCAGGGCAATCGTTATCCGGGCCTGTTTGAAGCATTGATGAAGCAGTTATCCGTGGCCATGAAGGCTGAGAAAAGGATCATGTACTTGATCTTTTCCTACGCCTTGGCAGTCGCGTTCTTTTCACTGATCATTCCCTTGACCGTACAGGAGTTGGTCAGCACCTTCTCCTATGCGGTTCAACCGGTCATGATCTGGACACTGACTGGTGTCATGCTGTTGGTCTTGTTGTTCGTCGGCCTGTTCAAGACATTCCACTTTTACGCGGTTGATGTCATTCAGCGCCGCGTCATGGCTAGGATCACAGTGGCGCTGGTTGAACAGCTTCCTCGGAATCGATTCAAGGCCTCGCAAACCCACATTGCGAACTACTTCATGGAAACGGTCTTTATGCAACGGGCGTTGTCCACGTTGCTGTTCGATTTGATCAATGTGGTCGTGGGTGGGACCGTCGGTATGCTCCTGCTGATGGTGTACCATCCGTATTTTCTCATGTTCAACTTGCTCCTCATGGCAGGGTTTGCAATCACGTTTTTTGTGCTCTCTCGCGGCGCACTGAGGACGACTCTCGACATGTCTCACGCGAAATACGATGTCTTTCGTTGGGTTCAAGAGGTCGCGCAGAATTCACTGCAATTCAAAGCGACTGATAGCCGTCCCTATATCCTGCAGAAGACGAACGACCTCCTGAATCATTATGTTGACACTCGAAAGGCACGGTTTCGTGTCCTCGTGCGCCAGTACATCGGTTCCGTGGGTGGACAAGCGTTTGCACAGGCAGGGGCGCTTGGCATGGCGGCCTATCTCATGTCCATTGGCCAGTTGACTCTTGGTCAGTTAGTTGCCGTCCAAGCAGTGGTCGGTGCGCTGGTCATAAATTTTGACACCCTCATCAAGAATATGGGGTTCGTGTACTACTTCTTCACTGCCCTCACTCACCTTGATACGGTCTTCACCCAAGAGCAAGATTATGTCTCGGTCGAATCACCGGTGGGCATGCCGAAGCATTTAACCCAGGGTATCCGTGTTACCTGCAAAGGTGTCAGCCTGATCCACGCTGGAACCTCAGTATTCGATGGTTTCAACTTGGATGTGGCGCCCGGAGAGAAGCTTGGCATCTATGCCAAGACGACGGGGGCCAAAACCGCGCTGGCCAGAGTCTTGGGTGGTCTCGAAACTCCCACCAACGGAGTTGTGCAGTACAACGGTGTAGATTTGCGGTACATGGATCCCAATGGTCTCAACCAAGTCCGCAGTGTTATGCTTGATTCTCAATTGACGTTGGTCCAGGGAACGATCGAAGAAAACATCGTCATGGGACGTTCCTATGTGACCTATGATGACCTGAACTGGGCCCTCCGCTTTACCGAACTGGAAGAAGATATCGACGCCTTGCCGCGCGGGGTGAAATCAGATGTCTCTTCGCTTGGAGAATCCCTTTCCCCGACGCACATCGTGCAAATCTTGTTGGCCCGCGCCATCCTGGGCCGTCCGCAAGTCCTGATATTCGATGGGCTCATTCACGCGCTCGAGCCATCTCTGAGAGAAAGGGTGCTGCGTCGCCTGTGCTCTAAAGACGAAGCATGGTCGGTGATCTTTGTATCAACGGATCCAAACCTGACGGATCATGCAGATCGTCGTATTATGCTACACCATGCCCATGCATAGTGAGCAATGGTTAAATTGGCCCATTAACACAGGTAAATTTATGGAGGCTCCATGGCTAGCCTAGGTGGTGGTCTCGAAAGAAGTGGAGAGCGTGCGCTCGTAAGGAAGGGTGTTGGTTTGGAGGCGATTGCGATTGAACAGGGATCAGCCTTGTCAACGTTGCCCTGCTGGGAGGCTGTGAAGCTTTCCGGTGGGATGTTCACAGCATCGCGAGCCATCCTCACGATCCTTCTCGTGTTTCTGATCATCCTTGAGTTTGTGCCCTGGACACAGACGATCAGTGCACAAGGCACAGTCTCGGCCTACACTCCCTATGATCGTCCGCAACATATCGAATCTCGGATTACCGGCCGAGTCAAGGCATGGCATATCTTTGAAGGTGTCAAGGTAAAAAAGGGTGAGCTCGTTGGTGAGCTCGAAGACTATGATCCGATCTATATGGCGCCTGAGATCCTTCCGTTGTTCGAACAACGCCGAGATGCGTTAGAAAAAACGCGCCAAGCAGCGTTAGGCAGGGCAGATCAACTCACCAAACGGATCGGCGAGATGAGGAAATTGGTCCAGGCTGCAGTTCCTTCGGCAGAAGCCCGGGTGGTCGAGGCCGATAACCGGGTGCGCGAGGCCCAGCAGAAGGTGGAGCAACTCAAGATCGACGTCGAAACAGCGCAACTCAACGTCGACCGACATCGTCAGCTGGTTAGAGACGGCTTGGTCTCACAACGGGAACTCGAGTTGACGATTCAGACAGAAATCGGCGCAAAGGCTGGCCTTCAGGCGGCCCAAGCTAATCTGTTGGCCGCGGAGCAAGCCAGATCGGCTCTCAACTTCGGTCGTGATCAGATTACGGCCGATGTGAATCAGCAACTCATCGATGCCATGGCATCACGTGACAATGCGGTGGCTGATGCTGCCAAGGCTACTGAACAGCTCGCAGAGATGTCCTACAAACAACAAGGCGTCCAACAACGTATTGAAGCGGCCAAGCTCTATGCGCCGATGGATGGAACGGTCGTTAGGATGGCCAGAGTCGGAATTAACGAAACGGTCAAGCAGGGGGAGAGTCTGGTTACTATTTCGCCCCTCGCAAGCGATCCGGCTATCGAAATGTTTGCTGAAGGACTGGATGCTCCTCTGTTGGCTGCCGGCCGAAAGGTTAAGATTCTCTTCTTTGGAGTGCCGGCCATTCCGTTGCCGGCCTGGCCAGGGCTCATGGCTGGTACTCGTTCAGGTGTGATCAAGGTGGTCGATCAGATCGACGATGGAAAAGGGAATTTCCGGTTCTGGGTCGTTCCTGATCCCGATGACCCTCAGCCATGGCCTGATCAGGCTCAGGTTCGGCAAGGGACGAGGGTATTGGGGTGGGTGATCCTCAATCGTGTTCCTCTCTGGTACGAGCTGTGGAGACGGTTTAACTTCTTCCCACCGGACTATATGGAGCGGGAACCAAGCATCTTTGAGATGTTTGCTCCAAGATCAGCTGGGCAGGGAGTGTAGTAACAAAATTGCGCCGCGGCAATGTACGGCGCATGAACGCACCTCTGTGAAGATGGCTCAGGAGTTCACCTCCTGGGCCATCTTCTCGTTTAGGGGCAGATCGCACAGTTCTGAAAGCCATATGCCATCATGCACATGATAAGGTAAGTGTACGGTACGAAGTGGTGCTCTGTCCTTTCTTGCGCTAGAGCCTTTATTAATTCCTGCGGTAAATGCTCTTCTTGACCACGACGAACAGACCGGCTAATGTTTGAAAATAAGAGCCTTCGAGTGCGATCACGTTTCTCAGCAAGAGAGAGAGGAAGTCCAGAATGGCCAGGAGCGGAAGGACGCTGAGCGGATCACCGAGTAAGGTTAGGCGAAGGACTCCAGTTCTTAGGCCGATTGTCGGTGTGCTTGGAGGGAGTAGATCAGATTTTCCCATCTTAGAAAAGGCTGGGGTAGTCCTGGCCCAGCTCGGTATTCCATACGAATTCCTAGTCGTCTCTGCCCATCGAACGCCGGACCGCCTTTTCGAATACGCGACCAACGCCCCTGGTCGAGGGATCAAAGTCATCATTGCTGGGGCTGGAGGAGCGGCCCATCTCCCTGGTATGCTCGCAGCCAAGACACACCTGCCGGTGATCGGAGTCCCCATTCCAACAGACAACCTGCGTGGCCTCGATTCCTTACTCTCGATTGTGCAGATGCCGAAGGGTATTCCGGTAGCAACGGTCGCGATCGGTGGTGCCGAGAATGCGGCTCTTCTGGCGGCACAGATTCTTGCCGTCAGCCATGCGAACATAGCCCAACGAATTACGAGCTATCGCATGGCTCAAACAGAAAGTGTCCTCAATTCACCCGAGGCAAAGGGGATCGCTGAGGCGGGCCTCCGACGGTGACCACACCAGTCCTTGAGCCCGGGTCAATTCTCGGCGTGCTGGGTGGCGGACAGTTGGGGGCAATGTTTGCCACAGCTGCACGCCGAATGGGCTATCGTGTGGCCGTTTGGGATCCAGATCATGATGCCCCGGCTCATCAGCTAGCTGCCCACTCGTACGCAACACCCTTTTCGGATCCCACCAGTCGTGAACGGTTTGTGTGCCTTGTCCATGCTGTTACTCTGGAATGGGAGAACGTTCCGGTGGAGCTGTGTGGGTGGTTGGAAGAGCGTTGCAGGATAACGCCATCCAGCGCGGTTCTTCACACTCTCCAAGATCGGATTGAACAGAAACAGTTTTTGTCGTCTCGACTACTCTCGGTCCCGTCATTTGCTGCCGTGGAATCTGTCGGCCAGCTGAACCTTGCAGTTGACCACCTTGGGCTCCCCGTTGTCTGTAAAACGGCGAAGAGTGGTTACGACGGAAAAGGGCAGTGGATCCTTCGTCGCCGCTCCGATGTGAAGATGGTTGAAACGATCCTTGAGCAGGCAGAATCCGGCCAGCGGTGGATTGTTGAACAGCTCATTCCATTTGTCAGAGAGCTATCCGTTCTGGTAGTGCGCAATGAACGCGGGGAGTGCCGAGTCTATCCGGTTGTTGAAAATCAGCATGAGCAGGGGATCTTGCGTAACACACTCGTACCTGCGTCCGTTCCTCCTAATGTAGCGGAGCGGGCAGAAGAGCTTTCCACTCAAGCGGTAGTAGAATTACAGGGCGTCGGCGTGTTCTGTGTAGAGCTCTTCCAGACCGAAGACGGAAATCTCCTTATTAACGAGATCGCGCCACGTCCTCATAATTCTGGGCACTATACCTTGGACGTCTGCACCGTCTCCCAATTCGAACAGCAAGTACGAGTAACCTGTGGACTGCCTCTGGGAGAGGTCAGGTGCTTGAGCCCTGCGGTCATGGTGAATCTTATCGGCGAGGAAGTCAGATCTATAATATCTGCAGAGGCTTGCTCCGCGCTCTACTCGACATCAGGAGCGGCACTTCATCTGTACGGTAAACCAATGATTCGTCCAGGCAGAAAAATGGGTCACGTGACTTTCACCGCTCCGCAAAAGGAGATGGCAATAGTAACGGCTCAGCGGTTCATCACGACGCTGAGAAAGCCTGTCTAACTGGTTCCCACCCAGCACTCATCCCCCAGATATTTGGTGAGCAGTCCGCTCTATCGCCGTTCTTTTTGGTCACTGGTTACCTCCCTAGAGGTCGAGAGATCTCTGAAACCTGTTGGAAAATAAAGGGCTAACAGCGAGTGGAATGGTATGTAAGTTGCTTATCCTCATATGCTGTTCTTCTGGAGGGTTTACAGGATGTCCCACGACTCAGTGCCAGCCAGCCATCATCAAGCGGCTAACAGACTCTACCAATTGCTCACGGATCCGGGCTCTCGTTACCTCGTCCTTCAAGGCCTTGTCACGATTATCCTGTCATATGAATTGCTGTTCGGTGTTCATTCAGTCATCAGTCGGGCCATGAGCCACACGTTGGTGATGGGATTCTGGCTAGGCATGGTCGCGATTGCGATATTGCCTAAGGCTATACTGGCATCTGCTTGGTTCAGCGCCAGCCTAGTGACAATCGATACGATTCTCGTAACCTCCGTAATTTATCTTTCGGGTAATGCACGATCCGATCTCTATATTGCGTACTTTGTTCTCGTGCTTGTGGCGGCATCCGTAAGGCGGTTGAGCCACGCGCTTGGGCTCTCTCTCTTATTGAGCGTCGGATATGCGGTTGTCCTCTATGAAGGGATTCTCCAAACTGGCACGATGGCCACTGGACAACTCTTGGGGATTCCGGTTCTTCTCGTGATGGCAGTGTTCTACGGTGTCGCCCTGGAAAACACGGCCATTGCCCAAGAAGAAAAAGCATCGTTGCTGAAAGACGTTGAGGGTTTGAAACGGACAGAGGACGAATTGTCGACCGCAAAAACTCAGCTCGAAGCTCGAATCAAAACTCTCAAAGAGGTCCTCACGAGCGCAAACGCCGAGCTGCGCGAAGGGCAGATTGTCCGGCAAGGGCTGGAACGACGACTTCAGGAAGCACAAAAACTGGAAGCTGTCGGCCGAGTCGCGGCGAGAATAGCCGGAGAGTTCGGAGCGTTGTTCGCGGGCATCGGAAAGCAGTCCGGCATCATGTTGTCGCGTTTGCAGGCGAATGATCCTCTTAGATCATCCGCCGACGAGCTCTTCAAGATCGGCGAAAAGGCCGCTACCTTGACGGCACAGTTGATCGCACTCAATCTCGAAGACCGCCCGGTTTGTCATATGGTCCCCGTTCATGCGGTAGTGGCCGACTTGCAAGGAATGATGAAGAGTCTACTACGCTCAGGCATTGAACTAATTATCCAAATACAGAAGCAGGTGGTATATGCCGAAGTGGATCGAGAAGGTTTAGAAACCGTCATTTTTCACCTTTTGGTGAATGCACGGGATGCCATGCCGAATGGAGGTCGCTTGTCGATCGAGGTCAAGACACTCGAGGACGCGTCACGATCGAATCTGCCTTTGCCGATAGGCATGAAGTACCCACAGGTTTTAATCGAGATCACGGATAGTGGAACCGGGATGAATCTAAATACCCAAACGTACATGTTCGAGCCGTTCTTTTCGACCAAGGAAACGAATATTGGTCTTGGCCTCACGGCAGTGTATAAAATTGTCCAACAGAATGGAGGCTCACTCGATGTCAATAGCCGACCAGGGCAGGGAACGACCGTCCGCCTGTTCTTCCCTGGTGCCTCGCTCACGGGGGTACGCGAGGAGTTTATTTCAATTGCCATGGCGGCAAAAGGAAATGAAACCATTCTGCTAGTGGAAGAGAACGAGATCGCGCGCAAGCTCGCGCTGTCAGCTCTGCAACGGTATCGCTATCGAGTCCTGGAAGCAGCATCGTCAGTCGAAGCTTTGATGCTTACGCAACAGTATAACGGCATTCTTCATCTCACGGTGAGCCCATTGATCATGCCCGAAATCGGTGGGCGTGAACTGGCACGCCGCCTCATGAATCAACATCCGAAGATGAAGGCGCTGTTTGTGTCTGGGTACGACGACGAAACGATTCAACACCATCGGATTAATCAGCGGTATGTATTACAGCATCCTTACCGTCAATCTGGTCTTATCGAAAAGGTAAGAGAGACGTTGGATGCTGCGTAGGAGGTGTGGACGGAACGGAACATTCGGCGTTAGTCATGCCACGTTGATCGAGATGGAGCAAAAAATCTTACGTCTCTCCGCTTGAAAAACCCAATCAGAACCATGCCTGCGATAAACCCTCCGATGTGAGCAAAGAAGGCAACGCCCCCTCCGGTGGCACCGACACTCATCCCTCCGCTGATCAGTTGAGTAATGAACCACATCCCAAGGACAATTCCAGCTGGGACTCTGGTCATTCCAAGCCCGGGTAGGAAGACCAGTACATGAGCCCGTGGAAATAGCAACAGGTAGGCCCCTAACACAGCGGAGATGGCTCCACTGGCTCCGACCATGGGAATGTGAGAGGAAGGATCGGTGAGCGCATGACTGAGTGCGGCGAGGATGCCGGAGAGCACATAAAAGACGACGAATTTTGCATGACCCATCACATCTTCAATGTTATTCCCAAAAATCCAGAGGTAGAGCATGTTTCCTAACAGGTGCATCCATCCTCCGTGAAGAAACATGCTCGTTATGAGCGTAAGGGTGGCGGGAAACGCGACTCTGGCTTCGTCCGGGAGTGAGGCCTGGCCGAAGATGACAGAAGGAATCGCCCCGTATTGGAACGTGAAGAGTTCGCCCGGTCCCTGGGGAAGGTTGACTTGGTACAGAAACACCGCGACGCAGGCGGCAATGAAGGTCATCGTGACGATGGGCGTCAGTCTTGTGGGGTTATCGTCGTGAAGCGGAATCACGATGGTTCCAGGCTAGGGAATGAGTCGACCATTCACAACCAAACGTGGCAGTCTGGGGTCTGCTGGTAGGGATCCATCATTCTGCAAAGGAACAGAAAACCCCGCTGCGTGGGTATGGCCCCCCCCGCCGAACGAGGCGGCGATGGTACCGACATCTGTTCCATCAGCACGGGAGCGCATGCTGAAATAGCGACGACCATCCCGATCATGCCATATCATGCAAAACGGGTGATATGGTGAGAGCCGTTCGCCGATCTGGCTGGTCAAGATCGCGCTTTGCACAGAGGGAACGACGACGCCTTGAAACTCAACCAAAGCGGCCTGTGCCGCGAGCTTACCGACCAGCTCATGCTCATAGCGTAAGATGGCCCGGCCCTCTTGTTCGAGCGAGGCTTGCGTAAAGCGGTCCCACACAGCGAAATCGAACGGATAGGAGGCTAGAGCCGCATTGATCTCCCGACTTCCTGGTAAGGCCCACGTCCAGAGATCCTTGTCTTGAACGTATTGAAGCAACCATGGTGCCCTGGTGCCATGTGCCCACTCCCAACCCAACACTGCACCGGACTTGGTTTGATCGAAGTAGGCGTTGGGAAAGCCCTCCAGCGTTCTCTCTGCCGTGATGTGGTGGTCCAGAATCAAGAGTTCCTTTGTTTCAGAGGCCATGGCTTCCAGAATTGGTCGGCCATAGCTGAAGTCGACTATGACAACTCGTCGATCTTTGAGGTCAGGTGGAGGGGGCTGTCCGTGTTTGACGGGCACAAAACTAGCGCTCGGAAATTTCCTCCAGAGAGCCCAGGCGGCTCCAAACCCATCGGAACAGTCCGCATGGTAGAGGACAATGTCCGGGGAACCATGAAATGGAGGAGCAGACGAGACAGTATCCATAACAATGGGAGAGGATACCATGCCCACGTCGTGACGAAAAGGTATCTTTCTGGTCTATGCCAGGAAGTGGGTCGATTACAGCCCGTTTAGGTGGCCAATCAATTGGCGAAGTCGGCCGGCACTGCGTCGGTTGAAGTTGAACACGAGCCTTGGCAAGTCGCGCAACGCCGGTTCATCGAGCTCTTCCTCGAGAGGGCCACGGAGCTCGAAGGTGCCGTCAGAAAGAAGATCCGTGAATCGCGCTCGGATCTGCTCAAGTTGCTCCGCAGAGATGGTTTGTCTGAGTCGCATGGCGAGCTGTCGTCCTACAAATCGGATAGAGTGATACCGGCGATAGAATTGAAGAATGTGGCTGACCGCCGCTTCCGCAGAATCAACGATGACAAAGAGACTCATGTCTTCTTCATTGATCAATTTTCGAGTTAACAGTTGTCGTACCACGAACGCCGACCAGTCATTCCAGTAGTCGCAACCAGGAGCCTGTAGGCAAATGATGGGCTGAGGGTCACTCTTTCCGGTCTGGGCCAAGGTGAGGATCTCAAAGCCTTCATCGTGCGTGCCGAAGCCACCCGGAAAGAGTGCAATGGCGTTCGCTTCCTTTTGGAACATCAGCTTTCGCGTGAAAAAATATTTGAAGGTGATCAGTTTCTCGTCATCGGCGATCGTTGAGTTCGGCCCTTGCTCAAAGGGCAGCATGATATTGACGCCGAAGCTGTTCTCTCGCCCTGCACCTTCTTGAGCGGCGCGCATGATCCCATCCGCCCCTCCGGTGATGACCATGAATCCTTCTTGCACAATGGCATGGGCGAAGTGGTGGGCTAATCGATAATTGGGATCGTCCGATGGCGTCCGTGCCGAGCCAAAAATGCTGACCTTCTGACGGTCACGATAACCATGAAACACCCCGAAAGCATGACGCAGCTCTTTGACGGCACGATTGACGATTTTTATATCCAGGAGATCAAGATGTGCATCATTGAGTTTCAATAACCCCATCAGCAATTCTCGCATGAGTGCTGCATGCAAGTCATCTTCCGGACTATTCAGAAGCGTGCTGAGTTGATGAAGAATCTCGTCACGTGACAAGACGGGGCGAGAGCGGTTCTGTGATGATTTTCCGGTTGTATGCATGATGGTCCTTGCGTTGAGTGAGGAAATTGTACCAGCGGAACGGAGGTTGGTCAAAGATTGAGACGATCTAGACCAATTTAAGATGGGTCGAACGACTTAGGAAGATTGGCTAGCACCCACGCTTTGATTCGTGACTGATCAGCCGGAGAGAGATCCATAAATTGGACTTCGATGCCAGGGGGCGTGCAGATGGCAGAACGGGTTGCGCCGGAGACCTGCTCGACCAGAGCATTACTCAGAACCGTTCCTCGTATCGTCAACGGACTCATTGCCTCGGAAATAGAAAAACTCAGGATAACTTTTGTTCCGGAAAGGAGGAAGGCCGGAGACTTCACAGTAGCACCGGCATGACTGAGTTGGGTGATGGTCACCTGATGTTCAGCACCCACTGACTCCCCATCCATGATGCTGATAGTTGCTGCCATGCTGGTCACGCACCGCTTCGGCGATAGTACGAGGTCTCGTGCAGTCAGGACTCCGACCGGCTGATCTTGTTTGGTGACGATCAGGATCGGCATCCCAGTGGACATCATGAGGGTCGACGCGTCCTCCACCGCTCGATCGTATTCGATAAATTGGACTGGCTGTGTCATGATCGTACGGACTTCAATATCATCCGGTTCAAGTCCCTGGGCGACCACTTTTTTGACAATGTCAGTCGGTGTCATGAGTCCGAAACGAGACTCGGAGTCTTTGACGAGAAGACAGGGCATCCGCTCGCGCTCTAAGAGAGACGCTGCTTCGGTGACGGATACATCTCCAGGAATCTGAACGACGCCGGGTGTCATCATGTGTGCAACCAGAGTGACCTGCTGTTCCGTCTCTTTTTGCTGTTGACCGTCCTTATCCGACATTCCTCAGCCAGGTCCTTTTTCACTGGTAATTTGTTCCCCTGGCCGTCGCAACGTATGCCAAGTATAGCAGAAGGTCTGCTGAGCCCACGAAGGGGGGAAAGGCTTGTCATTCAATGGTTTTACGACATACACTAGATGAAAATTGTGACTGACGGAATGGGTAGAAGGATGACAATTCGAGGGTGGTTCCATCATGAGTTCCTTCGCCGGCTCGAGGCAATTCCTAGGCACGGACTAGGCCTTTCCGTCGATATCCATGCTCCTGACCTTGCGAGCTTGCGGGGAGCCCTCCAGGAGCATCACCTTTCGCTCGGCTATCTGGAGGTCTTCCGTACGACTTCCATGGCCTTGAAGAACCTGAAGAAGGATCTTAGCGCCGAGTTGCTAGCCTATCATGGAGAAGGGTTGTGGGTCACCCAACCAGAGGTGACGGAAACCAAGGCTTTTCACGCAGCCCTCAAAGAAACGGTCGAGCAGCTTCACATCTTGCAGAGTCCCTGGCTGAATCATGAGTGTGCCACGAAGGTGCTCGCCGGACATTACTTCGGAACCTATCTCCCTCCGCTCTACACTCGGTCAAGTGCAGAGATCGTGAGCGAGAATATCAGGGAGATCCAACGTCTGCTCGATCAACAATGTGCGCTGGACAATGGCAGCACGCCGTTGGTGCTGCTGGAAATGCCGCCACTCACCTATTTCGTTGCCGGGGCCCTCTCGCTTCCATCCTTTTTTAGAATCGTCTGCGAACAGGCGTCTTGTGGGTTGGTATTGGATGTCGGTCATCTCTGGACGGTCTTTCGCTACTCGAGGGCCTCTCGAGCTCAGTCGCTCGCGCAATTCGTGAGCGCGTTTCTCGATGAATTCCCCATTGAGCGGGTTGTTGAAATTCATGTTGCAGGTCTGGCCGTTCATGTTTCAACCGAACCCTACTTCTCAACCCACGCAGGCCGCACGAGCGAAGACGTTCTTCCTGCATGGATCGATGCGCATGAAGCCTCTATCCCTCCCGTCTTGTTCGAAATGCTCGATCAGATCCTGAATCATCCACGGCTCATCAATCTGAAAGGGCTCGCGTTGGAAGTCGACACGAAACCTGTTGGACTGATCGTCGAGGAATTCGCCCAGTTCTCGCGATGCTACGCATCAGTGTTCAATCGTACACCGATGGCAGACAAGAGCTTGTTCACTATCGAAGCCGGCTCATTCCGTGAGGGCCAGAGTTCAACAAGAACCGGGCAGGACTTGAGCGACGCCTACGATCAGTATGTACGTGTCCTAACAGGCAAGGCCGAGCCGGTGGGGCCGGAATGGAAACAACCCTCTGCATATGAAGAAGAGGTGGACCGCTACCGCACCGGCTATCTCACGCATGAGATTCTCCATTGGGGAGGTGACTTGGAGGATATGTTCGTGGAGTCCTGCCGTCGGCTCAAAGAGACAGGAGTGTCTCTCGATGGATTTGTCACCTTCTGGTTTCGTGAGCCACGGCCCCTCGCCGAAGCGTATGATTTCTTTTTGCTGAAAGTCGAACGGTTTGTGGAGTTTGTACGTGAGGTTGCTCCAGAATTGCAGAGTACGGTAGATCGAGAAGCTGGAGAGCTTCGGCTTGCCTATCAATCTGTCAACGAATCACCCGTCGTGTAGGTACAGTGAGATGAATTTCTGGCTCAACCTTCCACGCCCAATCATTGGGCTGTCGCCGATGGATGGTGTCACCGACGCCTGCTTTCGATCGGTGATCGCGAGTCAAGGGAAGCCGGATGTCACCTTTACAGAATTTACTCATGTGCATGATGTCTGCCGTGGGCCTGAAATCCAGCTGGAGACTCTCCTCTACAGCGAAGTCGAGCGTCCGATCGTTGCCCAACTCTATGGAAAGGACCCGGATCTCTTCTACCAGGCGGCCCATGCTGCATGCGAACTAGGATTTGATGGGCTGGACATTAATATGGGATGCCCGTCGAAGAGCGTCGCTTCGTCTGGATCGGGTGCCGGACTGATCCGCACCCCAGACCTGGCGTGCTCCATCATTCAGGCGGCCAAGTGCGGCATCGATGATTGGGCACATGGCCAAACCCTCGACCAAGCCGGATTTAAACAGGCTCGCATCGATGCGTTCCACCGTCTGAATCGCCGGCGTGGGAGCATGAGTCCACCTTTGCGGCGCACGTTGCCTCTCTCTGTGAAAACCAGGATTGGCTATGACGAGGTCGCGGTCGAATCGTGGCTTGAAGAGTTGCTGAAAGAACAGCCGATCGTGATCTCCCTTCATGGACGGACGCTCAAGCAGATGTATCGAGGGTCTGCGGACTGGTCGGCCATCGCGCGCGCAGCCGCGATGGCGAAGGGGTCAGGGACGTTACTGCTGGGAAACGGCGATATTCAACGCCCATCGGACATCGTGTCGCGCGTCCGCGAGACAGGCGTGGACGGCGTGTTAGTGGGGCGCGCCGCTCTGGGCGCGCCATGGTTCTTTCGCTCTAAGGAACAGGTGCGTCAGTTGGCGAGTGAATCGCTTAAGGTCGGAGAAACCACAGATCCTGGTCTGGCAGTGCTGCAGGAAGAGCGCGTCGCTGTTCTGGTGGACCATGCGCATCAGTTTCAGACTCTCTTTGGTCAAAAACAATTCTACCGGATGCGAAAGCATTTAGCCTGGTATTGCAAAGGCTTTCCGCATGCGGCCTCGCTTCGTGCACAAATGGTGCGCGTCTCCTCGGTCGATGAGTTGAACCAGGTGCTCGCAGACTTCAAGGGGCGGGCACAGGAGAGAGATAGAGAGGAGTCCCCACCATCTGAATCCACCGATGACATGAGCCTCTTGGCATCACGATGCAGCTAGTCCTGGCATCGAGTTCGCCGCGTCGCCAAGAGCTGCTGGCACTGTTGGGCCTATCCTTTCACGTTATCCCGCCGAATACCCATGAACACCCGACGCTTGAGTTAGCACCCATTGAACAGGTCAGACGATTCGCTCTTGAAAAGGCGCAAGTAGTAGTGGCTCAACTACCAGATGGGTTGGTGCTTGGCAGCGACACGGTCATTGAGCTCGACGGTCAGCTCTTGGGAAAACCAGTCGATCTTCACGACGCTCGCATCATGCTCGCACGCTTGGCCGGCCGCTCACACCACGTCCATACAGCTGTGGCTCTGTGCAGCCGTGAGCGAGAGATGGAGTTCGTTGGAAGTGATACGGCGAAGGTAGACATGAAACCTGATCATGAGAACCTCTATGCCCGATATCTTGTCTCGCAAGAATCGTTGGGGAAGGCGGGGGCCTATGCGATTCAGGGGCTTGGCGGGGATCTCGTGGAACGCATCGATGGCGACTATACAACCGTGGTGGGGCTCCCACTCAAGCTCGTGGCACGCGTGCTTGGGTTGGCCGGGTATCCCGTTCCCGTACATGTCGAAGAGCTCTACCAGCGACGTCCTTACGCGAATTGGAATCGCTTCGCGGTGTGATTGAAACGGCTAGGCTATTCCCCTACAATGCTTCGATGCCTCCAGCCGCCTCGTTTTTCGCGTCCGGGACAATCTTGTCTGGCAGTGCACGAGAGGGAAGGTATGACTCTTCGTAAACAAGCCACGCTGGCACTGGGACTGATCGGAACCCTGGCAATCGGGCAGAGTACCGTCTGGGCGATCGAGGTCAATTTTTCGTCGGAAGACGCGCACAAGGCGCTCGAGACCGGTCGAGTGCCGATGGAAAAAGCCAATTCTCCGGAAGATGTGAGGAAAGTCCTGCAGCACGCGTCCTTAGCGAGTCGTGTGGGCGCCGATCCGGAGAAAGAACCCTGCGGTGCGAGCGCCATTCTGCGCACCAAGCACTACCGGTTGGAAGCGTTTGGTCGACAAGAAGCGGCGGAATCAAAGAAGCGAAAGATGGACGTGCGCATGCCCGAGGAGTTTATCCAGAAGGTGATGGACATGCCCAACATGGAGATTGAGGTGCAGTTGTGCGGCGATGACGAGTATTTCGCCGAAGGGGCCTTGATCGAGCTGCACCAAGCGTCGAAACGCATCAAGCCGATCGACATCGGCAAAGCCGAACGGGGGAGAAAGAACGAAACCAACGGCCCGGCCTATCGATCTCGATTCACCTCCGTCTTCGCTTACGAACAGTTCGACCCCAACGCCACGTCGGTGTTCGTCGTCAATCTCCAAGACGGACAAGAGATCAGAATTCCTGCCGAGTTGTCAAAAGTGAAGTAGCCTCCACCCTCCTCTACCTTCGAGCTCTTGCTCAAATCGCCGGATGCTCACCTTACGAACAGCAATGCGCATCAGCTCCACTGAGCGGCGGCGAGTCGCGTAATCTCCCTCTTTCCCATCACTGGCTCAGGGCTATCGAATGAGTCGATGTGGAGCGTGGGATTTATGGGACTATGGACTAACTGGATTTTTTGTGGAATCTGAAATCGTAACCTATTGTTCTTAAAGCGGTGCCGATTTTAGAAGACCACCATTTCCCCAATTATTCAACAGTCCCTTTATTGCCTTGCCGTAGAAAGAGCGTACAATTTGACATCGCCTCTTGGCGTACGGGCGCGACTCTTAGCCACCGCCTATTGGAGGTAAGGTATGCATGAAACAAGATCTTGTATCTGTGGAAGGAGGTCTTGCATCATGAAGGCGGTCTGTGGGGTCTGACATGACTATTGACGTACAGCGCATACTGAAACTCTTGCGGGGCCTTACTCAGGAACGGGGAGGGAGGGGATGAGCTATTCTCGACAAGGCCTCATTCATCACGTTGCGCTGTCATCTCAGCACAAACCAGTAGAATCCAGAATCAGCGCAAGTCGTCGATGTCGACGACGAGCAATGCATAAGTCAATAGTCAAGCCTGACCCTTAACATCCTTAACATCGAGACTTAACATCGACCTAATGTCTATCCAGCCTCAGGCTGGGTTCTGGAAGCGGTGGTACTTCTGGGCCACACACAGCCGACTGGCGCCAATCCGAAGGCCGCCGAGACGATTCGCCGGCACATCGCCAACATTGTGACCAACTACCCGCACCCGGTGACCAACGCGATGAGTGCGGGGCTCAATAGCCAGATTCAGACGATCAAGCGCATGGCCTGCGACTTCCGCAATAACCGAGAACTTCAACACGGCGATCGACTTCCACTGCGACGGTCTCGATTTGTACCCATGCTGAACCCGGAAGCGCCAGTTCTATTGACATCCGACTTCAGTTAAAGTGCATACTCTCCAAGGTATGAGAAGGCAGGGTTCCTTTAATAGGATTCCACAGATGGCCCTCATTTTCGCATTTTCTGTTTTTGAAGCCGCGTGTAGGGAGGACACCCGTTCGGTTGAGCTCGGCAGGATCGTGCAGGCAGATCCTGAATTGAACAGTATTCTCCCTGGAGACACGAAACTTGAAAAACTCGTCGACGGGTTTGGTTTTCTTGAAGGGCCGGTTTGGAGCCCTGGCTACCTCTTATTTAGCGACATGAGGAGCCATGTCATTTACAAATGGCATCCTCAATCTGGCCTATCTGTGTTTCTAAAACTCGCATTTACACGAAGT
>CAZJOQ010000057.1:0-18239 GCA_964547625.1 uncultured Nitrospira sp. | reverse complement strand
AGTTGACCGGAGATCTCACCTATGCGAATCGCGAACAATTCAAAACAGCCGTCGAGGCGGTCCGACAGAAAGGCTGCCGGCATCTCATCTTAAATATGGCCGAGGTGCGATTCGTCGATAGTTCCGGATTAGGCTTGCTCGCGCTGGTGTCGCAGAATTTTAAATTGAGCCAAGGGAAAGTGAGTATGTTGAAGCCGCAAAGCTATGTGCGTGAAATTATGAGTCTGGCGAATATTCAAAAACTCATTCCCGTCTATGATAACGAGCAAGAGGCGTTGGCCGGGCATCAACGGGCGGCGTGAAGCGTGAAACGTCTCTCGCGTAGAAATTTCAGGTTTCGTGTTTCAGGTTTCATGTTAAGCGGGAGAACGCTGAAAACCTGCAACTTGAAACGTGAAACCGGAACGTCACAGTGGATGCCTAATGCCTTCAACGCCGATTGAACACACAACTCACGTGGTGCCGCGGACCATCCTCGTGGTGGACGATGAGCCGACCGCGCGGATTGCGCTGGCGGCTCGACTCAAGCGGATGGGGTACCGAGTGATCGAGGCGGTCGACGGCAAATCCGGACTGGACGCGCTGCGTCGTGAACGACCGGATCTGACTATTTTGGATTGGATGATGCCTGAGATCGACGGCCCGTCCTTCTGCGAACGGGTGCGCCAGGATCCTGAGCTGCTCACGAGCCAGATCCTCATGATGACGAGCCACGATCAACCCGAGCAGATTGCCGAGGGGTTGGCCCGAGGGGCTGATGATTTTCTCAGTAAAGCCGCCAGCAAGTATGAAATCACGGCTCGCGTTCAGTCCGGGATACGCGCCGCGACCATGATCCGGCGATTAGAGGACGCGACCGAGGAGATTCGGCGGAAACAGGAGGTGCTCGAGCGAGAGCTTCAATCCGCGGCGCGTTATGTGGAATCGCTGCTTCCGGCACCGGGCATCGTCTTACCCGGCGTTCAGATGGTGCATGCGTATCGACCATCCCTCGGCTTGGGCGGCGATCTGTTTAACATCGTTTCGTGGGGCGATGGTGTGTTGGGGCTGTACTTGCTGGATGCGTCCGGTCATGGTGTCTCGTCGGCATTGCGCTCCGCATCTCTTTCAACCTTTCTGCGACGAGGCAATTTGCTTCGGCATGTCGGGTCGACTGATCCGGGCGCTATTCTCACGGAAGCCAACAAACAGTTCCCGCTGACGGAAGATGGGAACTACTTTACGATCATCTTTGCCAGACTCGATATGCGCGCCCGTACCCTGTCCTATGCCACTGCCGGTCACAATGGGGCGTTGCTCCAACGGTCGTCTGGAGAATTCTATTGGATGGCTCGACCGAATTTACCGCTCGGGTTTGATGCCTCGACGACGTATGTGACGACAGATCTCACGATCGCACCGGGTGATCGATTATTCCTGTTGAGCGATGGCCTTTACGAAGTTCCGGATTCGAGAGGAGAGTTGTGGGGACAACATCGGCTGGAAGAGACAATTCGTGGATTCGGCCCCCGACCTCTGACGGAAGTCGTGGCAGGATCCATTGAGGAGGCGATCCGATGGCAGGGGCATGAACAATTTCCCGATGATGTGGCTCTGATGGGTGTTGAGGTGGCAGCGGCAGTTGTGTAGAGAGCGGATCTTATGAATCATGATTCCGTCTTCAGCCTTGATGAGGCGCTTTCCCGAGTCGATCACGACCGAGAGACGTTTGATATGATGGTGGACCTATTCATCGAACACGGGCCGAAGGACTTAGCCGAAGCGAAAACAGCACTCGGCGTGCACGACGCTGCCGGCTTGGCCCGATCCAGTCATCGACTGAAGGGAGCGATCCTTCAGTTTTGTGCTCCGGCTGCCCTTCACGCATGCAAAACATTGGAGGAAACCGCCAAGGCCGGGAATCTTCAGCATGCTGAAGCGCGCTATGTCACGTTGGAACAGGAACTCTTGCGTCTGCTGAATGCACTTTGCCATGAACGGGACAAGGGACTTTCTGCATAAACATGCTGGATACTTCTGATCATCTGTTGATCATCGACTCGTGTCCAGAGACTCAGGCGCGCATCGCCCAGCACTTGCAGGGCAGAGGGTTTTCCGTTGTCGCCGTGGATGATCCGGCAGCGGCATTGGCGACCATCGATTCCACAGCCCCGGCCATTGTCGTCACCGATTTATTTCTCCCTGACGCAGCCGGACTCAGATTGGTGAAAGAGCTTAAAGCCAGACATGATCCCTGCCCCGTGATTGTGATGGGCCAAGACGCGCCGGAACCGATGATCCTCGAGGCGCTTCGTGTCGGAGCCGCCGACTATCTTCATAAACCTATTGCCGAAGAAGAATTGGCGCACGCAATCCAGCGCGCGCGCGGACTCCTGCCTGGAGACCTGGCTGATCTTCCGGGAGTGTGTCGATCAGAGTATAGCCTGACGGTCGATTCGGATCCTGCCCATATCCCAGGAATTATTTCCTGGTTGATAAAGACCACGGCGTCGGCCTTGCCGCCAATGCGGCGGCTCCATCTCCAAGGCGCCCTTCAAGAATTGCTCTTCAATGCCATCGAACATGGCAATCTTGAAATCTTCTACCAAGAGAAGCAAGAGGCTCTCGCGGACGGAGAATATGAACAGCTCCTCGCCCAACGCTTGGCCCAAGCTCGGATGAGAGATCGGCGCGTGACCATTCACGCGCTCTACGAGAAGAGCGGTGGCAGTCTGCGCTATCGCATCACCGATGAAGGCAAGGGTTTCAAATGGCGGAGTCTGCTTATGCGATTGCAGGAAGTGTGTGAGTCGGAAGACACAAATGGGAGAGGGATCTTTTTGACTCGTTCGTTCTTTCCTAGTTTGGCCTACAACGAGCGCGGTAATGAAGTGACCATCACGGTACCGCTCAGCTGAACTCCCTAGAGAATTCGCAAATATTCCACGGTGCTCTCGCCTTTGCTGGCATCTCGTCTCAGGACTGCGAACGAGGACTTCGTCGTTTCGTTCACGGTAATGGCCAGTCGTGCTGAGAAATAGTCCGACTTGATGTCGTAGTCGTTGCGCAACGTCCGACCGATTTCTTGAAAACTGCTGACTCGATCGAGTTCGACCTTGGTTTTGTATGGACGTCCTTGGACGATCTCCAGTGCGATGGATTGGGTAATGCTGGGGTCGAGTGTCTGAATGACGATGGGGTCCGCTGTGTTGAGGTTCATCGGCGCGCCACCTTCCAAGGGATAGACTGTGACATAGGGCTCGAGTCGTTCGATAATGTCCGGTGTAAATCCCTTGATGAGCCGAAGATCGCCGAGTCCCGGCAACGGCGAATTTGCGGCTCGATAGGGAGGTCTCAAGGACTGATAGTAGAGGCTCTCTGCTCCAGCCGGTTGAGGCGCGTCATCCTGATCGATCCAGTCGATGAGGGCATCCACGAGGTTTGGATTTACCTTGAGCAGTTCGAACAATCGTCTGACCCGGAAAACCTTTTTCTTCTGCTCCAGTTCCCCACCCGACGTCGAGGCCAGGTCGTTCAGATTCACTTTTCCCGTCTCATCTTTGATTTGCGCCGTCAAGAACCCGTCGCCGATCGCATAGTTTGTGATCGGCATGGCCCAGATGTCGGTCGGACCGTCGTATTTTTGCCCCGTCATTTTTTCACGCAAGAGATCCTGCGCCAGCACCGCGCGCGTCGCCTGGACTGCCGCCCGCGTCAGCATGCTGGCCTTATAGTCGTCTCGAAAGGTCGCCGCCGCACGGTATTCCCGGCGCGCTTCCGCATCAAATTCAAGAATGAGGGCGGTAAGGAGGGTCAACACGAGGAGCGCCAATAGAAGCGCGACGCCTCGTTCGTCAGCTTTTGGCATAGCTTAAGACCCGAATGGTTGCGTCCATGCTCACCGGATTATCGAACTTGGGGCGCATTTGGAGATGGCGTACATGAAGATCGTACGGAGCTTGATCGATGGCGACCAGGAAGGCAAGGATTTCCGGCAGTTGCACGCCTTCCAACCGGAGATCGACGGCAGTTTCTTCGTAGCCTTGCGCTAGCGTTTGGACCTGCGGCTGCATGCTCGTAATGCGTTCGCGCACCTGCGTAGTCGTGGCCGCTTCTTCCATGAACGTGAGCAGCGAGAAATGACTGTCGATTGCGGGCATGCGACGTTCCACTTTCGCCAAACGGTCTCGCTTGGTGAGATAGGCTTGGCTCAGCGCCGCCAACTCGGTGAGGTCCTTCTGTTTCCGCACGGTCTGCCGCTCGAGGCGATCCAATTTGTCGAGCAAGGGATCTACGATGAGCAAAAAGATCAGACTCAGTCCAAGCGCGATGCCCCCGGCCATCACGAGCGTCCGCTCTCGCTTGGACATCTGATGCCATCGTTCCCGGAAGTTCTGCATCATGATGGTTTCACCGTGGCGGTCATCCGAAACACCACTTGGTTGGGCGCTGCGCCCACACGAGTTTCCGTCACCGCGACTTCCGTGAGTTGTGCGCTGGCAGCCAGGGTTTGCTTCACGCGTTCAACCGCGTCGAACGAGGTGGTCTCGCCCTCCAGGAGAATCGCGGCGCCATCGACGGTCAGTTCCCGAACCTTGACTGTTGCTCCGGGTGGCAATTGCTTGACGAAGATGGACAGTGTGCGTAAGACTTTGCTGTCGGTGGTGTCAATCAGGCTAAGGGATTTATCAAGCACTCCGATGCGGTACTGCGCTTGATCAAGCTCCTCTCCCGGTGCGGCCCCGGCTCCAAAGAATTGCTCATACTGGCTTTGCAAGGCGGTTTTCAACCGCGTCGCTCGTTGGTCTTGCAGCATAAAATGCACCGAGAAATCCACGAGTGCGAGGACAGCGATGACCAGAACAGCGGCGATGGCCATACGCCGGTCTCGTTTGGTTGTCAGAGCGTCCTGTGAAGTGGCTTCGGTCACACCCTTCAGGTCAAGAGCAAGCCCGAGCGGGGAGGATTTAAATCGCCAGCGTGGCCGGATGATTTTAGGGTGAATCGCTAAACCAAACGCGATGGAGAATGCCCGTGGGGCATCGGGTCCAAACCCCTGGCGGGGGCCCACCGGGTAGAGTCCCAATTGCCGAGACACGTAGCTCCCGATTTCCTGAAGCTTCGACCCACCTCCGCATACCCAGCAGTGGGTCAAACGACCACGCTCGCTTCCTTGATAGGCCTGCAGCGTGATTCGAAGTTCTCGTAGCATAGGCTCCAGTAACCCATGCACTTGATCAACGGCTACCGTGCGCTTGTGACGTTCAGCATCAGCAAAGCTGCAGGCGTGATGGACAGCCAGAGCGTGCGTGAGGTGGTTGCCGCCCCACAGAATGGTCCGAAGCACGACGGGACGCCCCCCTTGGACGAGACAAAGCGTGGTCTTTGACGCTCCAACATCGATGATGGCCAAATCCGACGGCACGGCTGCGCCGTCTTCTTGTAAGTATTGCGTGACGGAAAAGAGCGCCATGGCATCGACATTGATAGCCGACGGCTCCACATCGGCTTGAGCCAAAAACCGGAGATGCTCGGCGACCTTGTCTCGAGGCGCAGCGGTGACAAGAACCTCTGAGCCCTTGCTTTCACGGCCTGATCCTTCGATCGGTTGCTCAGGTGGAAGGATCAGGCTTCCGACTGCCAGATCTTCAAGCGGCATGGGCACAAGATTTTCGACTTCAAAAGGAACGACTTGCGCCAGCTTGGCTGAGTCCTTAAAGGGAAAGGAGAGCGTTCTTACGAAGAGGTCCTGACAAGGGATGGCCGTCACTAAGCGGTCTGTGACATAGAGGCCATGTCGCCAGATGAAGCTTCGCAACGATTGCACGCGTCGAGCCGGTTCGAGATCTTCCGGCCTGGAAAACGGCATGGGATGCTGGAAATACTCGACCGTTTCCCGCCCGCTTAGGCGGCGGCGAAACCGGACGGCTTTCAAGCCGGTTTGTCCGACATCCAGCCCGACACATTCATCTACAATGGCCATGAATTCAGTGTCCTCATTCGTGTCATGTTGCTCGTTTCGAGTTTCATGGTATCGGAATACTTGAAACGTCCAAGCTACTTTACAATGCGATCCTTGCTTGTGCCAAGGTTCCGACGATCTTGACGGTCATCGGTGTTCCAGGAGGTGGAGTGGGGAGGCCCAGCGTTCCGGCTTTAGAGACAAAGCCAGGACCTGGAACGACCGTGACAGTGAGCGCGAGTTGGCTATTCGGTAACGGCTGCTGAATGGTGATCTGTCCGTCTCCCGTGAAGGAGCCGTCGATCCCTTCACCCTTCAGTTGCGTGACGTCGCAGCGGAGGTCACGGCAGGAAAGGCCTGCCGAGACCGAGCTGAATGTCAGCGATAAGGTTCGTCCGTTGCCGACGGGAATCTGGTCGATCACGAGATCGGTCGCTTCGGCTGTCCATGTCCCTTCACCCTTCATGACCGTCGTGCTGGAACGTCCGGACTCGATTCGATGGGAGAAATCTCCAGTCAATGTCCCTCGGGTGACGTAGCGGCGAAGGATCTTTGAGAGATCCACCTGCTGAAGCTCTCCCGTGATGGCTACGGGGCCGGCTAGGGAAAATGATGAGGCCGTGAGCGTGCCCTTGGCAAGGTTCGTGCGTGAGGAGTTTCCGTCGAGTTGTACGACGATATCAAGGCCGAGCGTTCCGCTCAACGCTTTCAAGACTCCGAGTTTGGCTTGCAGCCCTGCCATTTCGATTGGCGTGATATTCGGCTTCGAGAGGGTCACGTGTCGCCATTCCAGGCTCAGGGGCAGCCCCATGGTCCAATCGGCGACCTGAACGTCCATCGCAGTGGCTCGTTTGAGTTCCTCCACCATCCGTGCCTGAAGCATCCCGTAGGGAAAGGTGGCAAGGATGCAGATCGCCAAGATACAGATTCCAGCTGCAACCCAGGCCAGAATCGCGCCCCATGCGTCAGGCCATTTGATGGTCATGATGTGCCGATCATGACCCACTCGCGCACGGTCCACGGTGTGGCATCGGGATATTGGAATGTCACTTCAATTAACACGGCCTTCGGGAGCTTGCTGGCCGTCGGCCATTCGTCGAGCCAGATCCGGTTCTGGTCGTCATAATACCGAACGTTGAAGGCCTGTACGCGATCGGCCAGTTCCATTTGTTCCAGCGTCTCATCGGTGTCGGTCAGGGTGTAGAGGTTTCTGCGAACGAACCGAATCAACCGATCGCGCTCCCGCGTATAGACAACACGAATGGTTTCGCTCTCCTTCGTCGTCGCGGAACTCATGCTCTGACCCATCGCCAGAAACGCGAGCGTGTCGGCCGGTTGCCCTTCTTGTGTGCCGTTCATTCCCACCCAGGGGTAGGCGAGGTTCCGTTTGCTGAGGGCAATCTCTTCGGCCATGAGACGTAAAATCTTTCTGACGGTTTGTTCTCTCGATGCATGGTCTCGTCCGGCCTCGACGGCCTGCGTGGTCGTGATGAGCGAGCCGAAGACCATGGCCGCAATGGTGCCAAGCAGTGCGACGGCGACCAATACTTCGACCAGTGTAAACCCCGATTGGTCGTTAAAAAGTGAGGCGGCCGGCGAAGACATACGTGCTCACCTCCAAGCTTTCTTCCCGTTCACTGCGAGGCCAGGTCACTTTGATGCGAATTTCACGAATCAACTCCAGTGGAGTCGGCGCGATGGTCTGTTTCCATCTGTACCCGACCGCTCTCGGGTCGGTGTGAGTCACGGGTTGGGCCCCGAGGGGCACATGCCGAAACTCGCCGACAGTTTCGCCGATGGCATACTGCCCCAATAGTTCCACCTCCACCAACTTCTCTTGGGCCAACAGCGTCGCGATCGTCAATTCCGAGGCTCTGTCCTGGAGATCCAGATCAAAGTTTCTCAGGCCAAGGAGAACCGGCAGTGCGATCGCCAGCAAGGCGATCGCCAGGAGCACTTCTAGGAGCGTGAATCCTGCGTCGTCGGCTGCTGTTCGTTGTCTGCCTTGCACCATGTCGTCCTATTGGAGGTTGGGAATCCCGCCGATCCCAGGCCCCGCCGCTCCTGTCTGCGGCCTGGCTTTCAGCAGGGTTCTGACACGATCGGGGATAAAGCGGTTTCGCGGAATGTCGAACCGTTCATCACTGACCCGAATCCCACCGGTCAATGAATCGACCGCCAGTCCCAACAGATTGTTCTTTGAGTCCATGAGGTACAACGTGACCGGCTCGATACGCCCATTCGTGAAGAACGATAGACCGACTCGTCCTGACATATGCTTGTCTTGCCCGATGGATACCTCAGTAAGACGGATGGATTCGGGTAACGAACGAGGGGTTTCCCAGGCCGGATCAAGCGGGAGGCGCTCTTCTTTGCCCTCCACGAGCATCAACCAGTAAAGTCCTCGATCCAGGTCAAGATAGAGCCTTAAGGGTGTCTGCTTCGAGGCTGCGTCCCCTTGTAGCGTTCGGAGAAGACCGATCAGTGTTCTTCCTGTGGAGCGGAGATCCTCTTCGAAGCTGATCCGAGGAATCATGATGGCCAAAATTCCTCCAAGCAGAAATAGGACGATCAGCATCTCAAAAATCGTGAAACCAGCCGGAGACCGCCATCCTGACCCTTCACGCGTGGTGGTTTCTGCGATATTGGGCCGTTCGAGCCTCGATCGCCATAGAGAGTGTGTCCACGTTGCTGGATGACGTCGGTCCACGGATGTCTTACTCTTTGTCCAGATTCCAATTGGTGATATCGGCGTTCACACCCTCGCCGCCGACCTCTCCGTCTGTCCCCAGGGAGGAGATTTCGTAGTCGATCTTTTGGTCTCCCCGCTGGACTGGGCTGACATATTTGTAGGGATTGCCCCAGGGATCTTCCGGAAGCTTGGGCAGGTACCCGCCGATCTTCCATTTCTTGGGCACCACACCGACGGCCGGCTTTTCAATGAGGGCTTTGAGACCCTGCTCGGTGGTGGGGTAGATCCCGTTATCCAATTTGTAGAGTTGCAGCGCGCCTTCGATATTGCGTATCTGCACTTTTGCGGCGGTCCGTTTGGCGTCATCGGTCCTGCCCATGATGCGTGGAACAACCAATGCTGCGAGGATAGCTAAAATAGCAACGACCACCATGATCTCAATAAAGGTAAAGCCGGCGGAAGATCCTCGTGTCCGCTGCATCAGGCGGGCGCCTACGAGGATAAGTCGGTTTGTTTCCGTCGACTGTACCGGTTGCTCGCTACGCTGTTCTGAATCACTCATCATCACTCCCCCCCTTTGTCATTCCACTCTGTATGCTGGTTCGTATGTTCTGAGCCCTCATCGTATCATTTGCCCCATTTCGAAGATGGGCAAGAGAATCGCGACGACGATGAAGAGCACAATGGCCCCCATCACGAGAATCATGATCGGCTCCATCAAAGAGGTCAAGCGGGCAATCACGCGCTCGACTTCGCCGTCGTAAATTTGGCTGACGCGGCGGAGCATCTCTTCCATGTCCCCGCTTTTCTCGCCGACGGCGATCATGTGGGTGACCAAGGCAGGAAATTCTCCGCTCCGCTTCAAGGGATCGGCGATCGTCTCGCCCTCGCGGATGTTCTGCCGCGCGCCTTCTACCGTTTCTTCCAGCACGCGATTGTTCATGACCCGTTTGGAGACATCCAGTGCGTCGAGCAGTTGGACACCGCTTGCCAACATCGTTGACAGGGTGCTCGTGAGCCTGGAAATCGACACCATTCTGGCAACGTCGCCGATCAGCGGGAGCCTGAGCGTCACGCGGTCGGCGACCATGCGGCCTCGCGCCGTATGGGTAAATCGCCGGATGAGATACAGACCTCCGATGACAACCCCCACCAACACCATCCAATAATCGGCCATGAACTCGCTGACCGACATCAGCGCGACGGTCGGCCAGGGCAATGCCTGTTTCTGTTGCGCGAACACTTGGGTAATCTTGGGCACGACAAAGGTGATGAGGAAAAACAAGATGATCGTCCCAATGACCAGCATGATGATGGGATAGAGCATCGCATTGGTGACCTTATTCCTCAGGGCCTGTTGCTTCTCCAAAAACTCCGCGAGCCTGAACAGGATCTGATCAAGCGCTCCGCTGGCTTCGCCGGCTCGTACCATATGGACGTAGATGGAGGAAAAATCCTTCTCATACGATTCCAAGACGACACTCAACGCTTTTCCACCGCGAATTTGTTCTCTGATATCGGCGAGAAGGGCTTTGATAGGTTTTTTCTGGGCTTGATCCACGAGGACGCCGAGCGCGTCGACCAGGGGGAGCCCGGCGACCAGGAGTGTCGCAAATTGCCTGGTCAGCAAGGACAGGTCGGTTGCCGACAGGACGGAGGATTTCCCGGTCGTACGCGCGGTCGTGGAACGGCCTTGTTCTTGCGGGCGAACCGATGGTTGGTTTTGCTCGACGACATCGGTCGGATACACCCCCTCTTTCCTGAGCTTGAGCCGCGCAACCTTGACGTTTTCTGCGTCGATGATCCCTGTCGTGGCTCCACCGTCGCTCCGGTACCCTTGGTATTGATAGACCGGCATGATCAACAGGCTCCCGGAGAACGACGGACAACCCATGGTTTTCTGATGACCCGATAGGAATGAATACGGAAACAATGGTGAGAGAAACGGGCTGCCATCTAGGTGACGTCGATTTCTTGTTGAGTGATTCGCATGACTTCTTCCAGCGTGGTGTGACCCTGGATGACTCGGTCTGCGCCTTCCTGCTTTAACGTCACCATGCCCTTGGCGATGGCCGCTTGTTTGATGGCGGTTGAGTCCGCTTTGCTCCCGATCAGACGTCTGATTTCGTCGTCGAGCACCATGAGCTCAAAAATGCCGGTTCGTCCGCGATACCCGGTCTGCGAACAGGCTGCGCAGCCTGCCCCTCGATAGAGCGTGGTGTTCGAACCGGGCGGTAACTCGAGACGATCGAGTTCCTCCTCGCTCGCCGTATAAGCGCGCTTGCAGTCCGGGCAGATCCGTCTCAGCAATCGCTGGGCAAGAACGGCGACGACCGATGACGCGACGAGAAACGGCTCGATACCCATGTCGATCAGGCGCGTGGCGGCGCTTGCGGCATCGTTTGTGTGCAGAGTGGAAAACACCAGGTGTCCCGTGAGGGAGGCGTGAATGGCGATCTCCGCTGTTTCACGGTCGCGGATTTCGCCGATCATGATGACGTCGGGGTCTTGTCGAAGGATCGACCGCAGTCCGGCAGCAAAGGACAGATTGATCTTGGGGTTGACCTGCATCTGCCCGACTCCGAGCAACTGGTATTCAACCGGGTCCTCGACGGTGATAATGTTCTTGTCCGGTGCATTGATGTGGCTCAACGCGGCGTAGAGCGTCGTCGTCTTGCCGCTTCCCGTGGGACCGGTGACGAGAATAATCCCGTGAGCGAGCTGGATCAGTTGATGAATCACCGCGAGTCGTTCTTTCGAGAATCCCATCTCCGAAAGATTCAGGAGGCGATTTTCCTTCTCCAGCAAACGCAGCACGACTCGCTCGCCGTGCGAGGTCGGCAAGACGGACACTCGAAGATCGACATCCTTTCCAGAGGTCCGAATGGCGAAGCGGCCATCTTGCGGGAGGCGCTTTTCGGCTATATTGAGGCCGGCCATGATTTTCAGTCTCGCAATGATGCTGGCTTGCAAATGCTTCGGTGGTGTGAGGACCGGATACAGCACACCGTCGATACGATAGCGGATCACCAGCCCACGCTCGAACGATTCGAAGTGGATGTCGCTGGCTCGTTGTCGAACCGCCTGAAACAGCACCGAGTTGACCAGCCGAATGATCGGAGCCTCATCGGTCGCATCGAGCAAGTCTTGCGGCTCGTCAAGTTCGTGCGCCAGCTGGTCGAGGGTCTGGTTCGCCGCAATATCTTCCATCACTTGCTCGGCGCCGGCCGGATTGGCAATTTCATCGTACGCGCGGTTTAAGCAGCTGAGGAGGGTCACGCTGCTCGTCAAGATGGGCTTGATGGGTTTGCCTAAGAGCAATCGAAGGTCATCCAGGGCGACGGTTTCGAGGGGGTCGGTCGAGGCGGTCAGGATAAAGCCCTCTTCATACCGAAGTGGTAAGACGTGGTATCGCCGACAAAAGGCGATGGGGACCTTCCTGATCAGCTCGTGGTCGACATGGCTGGTATCCAACTGCGGCATCCACGTCATCTCGAATTGTTGCGCGAGCGCTTCCAGCAGCTGTTCTTCCCGCAATGCGCGCAGATGGAGCAGGACCTCTCCCAATCGGCCGCCTTTCTCCTGTTGATAGGACAAGGCTTCCACGAGTTTTGACTCCAAGAGATGAAATTTTTCCTCGAGGATGCGCCCTAACAGAGGACGACGAGGACCGGAATCGGGTTGATCGGTCTCAAGCATGTGGCCAATTTCTTTCATGTCGTGTGAATCAAGACGGGTACCATGATCTGCAGTCTCTACGGCCGCTGTCCTGTTCGACGTAAAGATACTCTTCCTTCTCACGGCCTGGCAAGGACAAGCCGAATTCTTTATGTAAAATTGAGATGTTGTGCATCCTGGATTGCTCTGAATCTGCCATCAAATCGCCTCAATGAACGGGTGAATCTTTCGATCAACCGGCACAAAGAACCCTGACCCTGGCTGTGATCGAAGGCTGTGACCAGGGAACTCGGCATGCTAGAAGAATGAGATGACGGAGTTCAGAGGAGTGGGAGCACCGCCGACTGTGATTCAGCGTAATTCATAGGTAATCGTCGAGCGTTGGTTGTTTCGAACCACATCGAGCTTGACGATCTGCTCATTCTTGAGCTGTTGGAGTAGGCTCAACATGGTACTGGGGTCACGGATGTCAACCCCATTGACGCGTTGCAAGACGTCTCCCGTCTGCACACCGATCTTTTCATAAAAACTCGCCGGAGCGATGTAGTCCAGGCGATACCCATTTACGGCCCCGTTGGTCATATTGGGTACGGCTCTCGCTTGCGACAAGAGTTTTGGAAGATCGCTCATGGCCTGCTCCACTTCGCGGCGATCGACGACTTTTCGCAGAGGAGCGCCGGAAGTCGATGGCTTATTGGAAGGAGGGGGTGTGCGAGTGGGATCGCCGGCGACAGCTGGGGCTTCTGCATGCGCCAGTTCCAATAGCTCTTCCAAATTGCCTTGGCGAATCACGATCCCGTGGCGACGAATGTCGCTGACTTCACCGAGGTCGAGCACTGAGTCGTGCAGATGATACAACGATTGTTGTTTCGACGAGAGGTCTTCAATGATCGCAAAGACGCCGCGCTGATCGCCCAGCACGACCCCGATCAATCGTAGCTTCTCCGCCAAGCCGAGGGAAGCCCGCACCGCGGCGCCGGAGGCGCCTGGACGTCCAGAGCTCGTGGGATTTGTTGTTCCATCGCCAGCCGTAGGTGGAAGAGGGAAGAGTCCGCTCGAGCGAATCTGCTCGACCGCTTGGAGGGGCGAATAGGACGTGAGCGATGAAGATCCTCCCGATGCGACGGCGCTGACTCCAGCAGGAGGCTCCGGCAGCATATATAACGCATCTGCGACAAACGCATTGATGGAGTGTGCGACGAGCAACCCACCTGCCACCATGCATAGCAGCACACCAGCGGAGCGGACATGTGGAGAAGAAACTGTGGCCAATGTGTTGCCTCTATCTCATTGTGACTGTCTGCCATCGTACCCGGTGAACCTCCATGGCGGCAAGAATCTTTTTGGTGCAGTCATTTACGTGATGGGTGGACAAAACGACTCGAGCCAGCAATAATCCATTTCTTTGAGGAGGTCGCACGCGTGAAGAAAGCACTGATCACCGGGATTACCGGCCAAGATGGCTCCTATCTATCTGAGTTTCTACTGGGGAGAGGGTACGAGGTGTATGGCATTGTGCGCCGGTCCAGCTCGTTCAATACGGGTCGAATTGATCCTATTTATGAGGATCCGCATGTGCCCCATCGGCGACTCCATCTCGTCTACGGCGACTTGAACGACGCCAGCTCTCTGAATCGGATCTTGCGCACGGTTCAGCCAGATGAAATCTACAATCTTGGCGCCCAGAGCCATGTGCGGGTGAGTTTTGATATTCCTGAATATACGGGAGAAATCACAGGGCTTGGGACCATCCGGCTCCTTGAGGCCATACGAGAATCGGGGCTCAAACCGAAGTTTTATCAAGCCTCGTCGAGCGAAATGTTCGGCAAAGTATTGGAAGTGCCTCAAAAAGAAACGACGCCGTTTTATCCCCGGAGCCCTTATGGCGCCGCAAAGGTCTACTCCTATTGGATTACCGTGAATTATCGAGAAGCCTACAATCTGTTTGCCTGCAATGGCATTCTGTTCAACCATGAATCACCTCGACGGGGCGAAACCTTCGTGACGAGGAAAATCACTAAGGCGGCGGCACGGATCAAGCTTGGTACGCAACAAGACTTATTCTTAGGCAATCTCGATGCGAAGCGTGACTGGGGTTATGCCGGTGACTACGTCGAAGCCATGTGGATGATGTTACAGGCATCGCAGCCCGATGACTACGTGATTGCCACGGGAGAAACCCATACGGTTAAGGAAATGTTGGAGCTGGCGTTCGACCGGCTACAGCTCGATTGGAAGAAGCATGTCAAGATCGACGAAAAATACTATCGTCCAACGGAAGTCGATCTGCTGATTGGAGATGCGAGCAAGGCCAAGAAGCAACTCGGATGGCAACCCAAAGTGAAATTTGAAGAGTTGATCGCCATGATGGTCGATGCGGACCTGGCTGCGGAACGAGAGCGGCTCGAAGGGGCTGGTAAGAAACGTTGACGGCCGGAGGTTAGAGGTTAGAGGATGGAGGGAAGGCGGTAATCTATAATGTCATTCTGGAAAGACAAACGTGTGGTCGTGACGGGAGGAGCCGGGTTTCTTGGTTCTTTCGTCGTGGACCAGTTACGCGCGAAGGGCTGTGAACAGATCGTGGTGCCGCGCAGTCAAGAGTATGATCTGGTACAGATGGATGCGGTGAAGCAATTGTATAGCGACACCAAACCGGATGTCGTGATTCATTTGGCGGCGCGTGTCGGCGGCATCGGTGCGAACCAAGCCAATCCCGGACGGTTCTTCTACGACAACTTGATGATGGGTGTTCAGCTGATCGAGGTGGGCCGACAACAGGGGCTGAAGAAGTTTGTGGCCACCGGGACCATTTGTGCCTACCCCAAGTTCGCTCCGATTCCATTTAAAGAAGATGATATTTGGAACGGGTATCCCGAAGAAACCAATGCCCCGTACGGATTGGCGAAGAAAATGATGCTGGCGCAGTCGCAAGCCTATCGGCAGCAATATGGCTTTAACTCGATTGTGCTCTTTCCAGTTAATTTATACGGACCGCGCGACAACTTTGACCTGGAAACCTCTCATGTCATTCCGGCCTTGACCCGGAAATGTGCTGCGGCGAAGGAAGAGGGGCGTAATCGTATTACCCTCTGGGGAGATGGATCTCCGACTCGTGAATTCTTGTATGTCGAGGATGCTGCCGAAGGCATCCTGCTTGCGGCCGAACAATACAATGGCGATCTCCCGGTCAATCTGGGAACGGGTGAAGAAGTCAGGATTCACGATCTTGCCACGATGATCGCTGCCGAGGTGGGGTTCACCGGTCAGATTCAGTGGGACACGACCAAGCCGAACGGCCAGCCTCGTCGGTGTCTTGATGTCAGTCGGGCGAAACAGGTCTTTGGATTCCAAGCTCGACATGCCTTGCGAGACGGACTGAAAAAAACCGTTCAATGGTTTCAGGCCAACCGCCAGTCCATCCGCGAAGTGCATTTCTGATTTGTCTCTAGCGGGCCGTACGACTTGTGATAGAAATACATCTGTCACGTGCGGGTCGCTCTTCCGTATTATGTAGGGTACCATCTATACGTGTACCTCCTGCGACATCCATAGTATTCGCATCTTAATCTGAGGAACCCAGTGAAACGTATCGATATCATCGCCGGGGCAAGACCCAATTTTATGAAAATCGCGCCGATTATTGAGGCGCTGCAAGCGGCTGAGGGCCGTGGCAGTCAGCTTCGATACCGATTAATCCATACCGGCCAGCATTATGACCGTGCGATGTCTGGGAGTTTCTTCGAAGAACTCGGAATTCCCGACCCAGATATTAATCTCGAGGTAGGGTCGGGGACTCAAGCCGAACAAACCGCCGGTATCATGGTCGGATATGAGAAGGTCCTCTTGAAGGATAAGAGTGATCTCTGCCTGGTCGTCGGCGATGTGACGAGTACGATGGCCTGCTCGATCGCTGCGCGAAAGCTGGGGGTTCCTGTCGGCCACGTGGAGGGTGGAATTCGGTCCGGCGATTGGACGATGCCGGAGGAGATCAACCGAGTCGTGACCGACTCCATCACCAATTGGTTTTTTACGACGAGTGAAACGGCGAATGAAAACCTGCGTCGTACCGGGGTAACCGACGATCAAATCTTTTTTGTCGGCAACACAATGATCGACACCTTGCTGACGAACGTGCCGCGCTTGCGCCCCCCGGCTTGTTGGCAGCCGCTCAAGCTTGAAACAGGGCGGTATTTCGTCGTGACGCTTCATCGACCTGCGAACGTTGATGGAGAGCGGAATCTCTTGGATCTGCTGCGCGCCATCAGCGACGGCACGAAAGGATTGCCCGTGGTCTTTCCCGTTCACCCACGGACCGCGAAAAATCTTCGGGAACTCGATAGCAAAACACCGCAACTTCACTATGTTGATCCACTGGGGTACTTAGAATTCAACTATTTGGTGAAACACGCCAAGGGCGTCATTACTGATTCTGGTGGTATTACAGAAGAGACGACAGTGCTCGGAGTACCCTGCCTGACGCTTCGCGATAACACCGAACGACCCGAAACCATCACGATCGGCACAAACGAACTCGTCGGAACCGATCCGAGCAAACTTCCTCCTGCCCTCGCACGTTTGATGGCAGGGCAATGGAAGAAAGGGGCCATCCCGCCGTTGTGGGATGGCAGGGCCGCGGAGCGGATCGTGGCGCATTTGGAGCGAGTGCTGTAATGTGACCCCAGCGGTAGCCAACGGGTTTGCGCCTTGCGTTGCATGGTTTGACACCTGTGTTGCCAGACGAGGAAGATCTTTTCGGATCACGTCAGGAAAACCGATGCCCACGGTAAAGAATAGTGAAGGCCCCTACCGTGTGTTCTTCTATAGCTTTGATTGTTATGAGCCGAAGCATGTCCATATTCAAAGAGAACAGTTTACCTGCAAGTTTTGGTTGGAACCGATTGCGTTGAGTAAGAACAGTGGGTTTTCTCCGAGAGAACTCAATCTCATTCGACGACTTATTGAAGCAAATATTTTGCCGATCAAGGAGGCATGGCATGAGCACTGTGGCGAAGATCACTGACCCTCGCGTCATGACTATCGATGTCACCGACGAGCAGATCATTGCACGGTTAGTAGATGGTCGGACGATCAGTGTACCCTTGGTCTGGTCATGGCGCTTAGCCGACGCTACCCGGGAGCAGCGACAACACTGGGAGCTGCTTGGCGACGGAGAGGGTGTGCGCTGGCCGGACATTGACGAGGATATCAGTGTGGAAGGCATGCTGCATGGGACGCCGGCCCATCGGCCCAGAGGACGTGATCGTGCCCGCTAATGACACGCATAAGGGAGGCTGCCTAATATGCGCGATGAGTGCCTATTATCAGCACGGAAGTGGTGGGTACATCAGACCGGTCATCCAGCGAACGGTGAAGCAGTTTTGAGCCGTGAGGTGCTTCGTTTTTCCATCGGCCAAGTTGAGGCAAACGTTGCCGCCTTTGAAAGGAAATTGGGGACGCCCGACAGGACCAGCTTGTTCGGGAAGGTGGATGACATGCAATCGATCGAGTGGGAAGGCGAGGAAGAGACGCTCGCTCGGTTGAGACCTAAGCTGCAGCGCCTGGAGGAGATCCAGGTTGAACCGCAGTGACTACGCCGCGGATCCACGAGCCAAACACCTCCCGACCTAGACACGAGACAAACCAGACCAACCAGACAGGCCAGAGAAACCAGCCAGACCAGATAGACCAGACCGACCTATTGGGTCTCTCGCGAGTGATAGCAGGCAACTGGAAGAAAGGGGACATCCCGTCGCTGTGGGAGAAATAGACGGCGGAGCGGATCGTTGGACAGTTGGAACGATTGCTGCTCGCATCGTGACATCATCCTGAGATGACAGAGAGAGGGACATCTTGCGAGATGCCTGTCATTGCGCTAAAGTAAGGATAAAGAGGTAATGTAAGGAGGCGTGATGTCCACATCAACGTTGA
>CAZJOQ010000056.1:0-18406 GCA_964547625.1 uncultured Nitrospira sp. | reverse complement strand
GAATCAGTACCAAGACCTGTAGCTGATTTTGTTTATATGGTCTCGGAATGTTCCTTACTGATCCATAGAACGATCGCAATTCGATTAGCTGAGGGCATTGATGGCATCACGGCAGCTGGTGACATTCTCGACAACCTCACTGGCAAATGGCTGGAACGAGTGGAAGGGGATTGGTTTCGGGCCACCGCCCTGCTCAAGGGAGCTGCCTCAGAGGTATGGTCTCCTGAGAAACACATGCAAGTGCACGTTCGCATACATGATGCAATCCGAGGGAAAGGCGCCCTTGATCCTTGGGAGGCTGCAGCACTCCTCTTTCACGCATTCATAGCGCGCGATAAGGCAAGGCTCATACACACAGCATTCCGACTACAACTCATTAAAGATGATGAGGTAGAGCATGCAGTGCAAAGCAAGCTCTTATGGCTACCCCTTGTTGCACTTGAAGCCGGGCAGTCTATTACGGACAATTCAGGAGCCGACGTTATTCTACGCCAACTACAATTTCGCGTGGCTTCAGCACTAGACTCGGACACTCTTCCACATATTTGTGAGCGATGGATAGATGATGTCCAGAAGATATCCAATCTAGAAGCGCAATCCATGATGGCCGGGATGATGTGGTTCTCCTTTGGTTTCTCACAGAGCCTCAAGGTGCCACTCAAACATCGTCTTCGAGCTATTGCCAGCATTGAAACGCTTCCTTCGGACCTCCAGGACCTTCACAGGATGAGTGCGGGTGCGCTTCTCGGAGGACCTGAAACTATAGAAGCTGGGATCCCTCCTACAGCTGCAACAACGCAGATGATGTTTCTGTTCACAAACCGCAGCATTCGTGACTCAGCGAGCCTAGAACAACTGCTTCGATGGCTCGATGAAGATGCGACAGAACTCCTGCGCGAACAATTTGAGGCCTTATTGGAATGGCCAATCACCCAAGCGGGCGGTGCGTTCATCCAGGGTGCGTGGGCAGCAACGCATGAAGAAACCACGGATTGGGGCCCCTGGATCAGGCTACTAGAAAAAATTGACGATTATGCGAAACGTCGCGCTTCACCTCGATTTGGGCGTGAAGCAGCTAAGGCACGAGCTATCATCCTTACCGAGTATCTCGAACGAAGCAATGAGGCCCTTATTGTATTAGACCAGGCCGTTCAAGATTTTGGCCCTTCACCTGTCCTTCTTGAGCAACGGGCCAACGTTTTTTCTTACAAGCAAGACGATGATCGAGTCTTAGACATATGGGCACAGCTAACGTCTGACCCAGCTACCAAAGCTACCTTAGACGTGTTCGCGTACCGCCGCGCTGGTATTAGTGCAGCTCGCCTTAAACGCTGGAACGATGCGGAACAAATTTTTCGAGATGCGATTGCTTCCATCCCACCATGTCAATTTGAGCACACGAAGTTCGGCTTGCAACTCGATGCAGCCCTTGTAGCATCTTTAAAGAACAACCATTCAAAGGCCTCAGAAATCCTGGCCGAGGCTGTTTTGACACTACCTCCCGAGGCAGCTATCGAGGGTGACTTGCGCTGGGACGCAGTACACCGCATTGCCGTTGAAGTCTGCAAGACTATCGAAAACTCTTTCTGGAAACATGAGCAATTCAATCCGAGAATTAAGGCCGGTGATGCAAGCTCGCCAAATCTAAAGTCTCACAAAGTCGAACCTGGCCAAGCGGCACGCTATGAATTGATGCGCGTGCAGGTATTACACCTTGCGACAACATTTGGCGTTGATCTCCCATCCATTCCTAAAGCGCTCGAACAATTGGAACAATCCAGCTACGTCTACGTTCGATGGCTAGCAGCGGAGGCACGTCTTGCATTGGCTTATGCAAAGGGTGCCGGCGATGGGTTTATTCGATCATTGATTGTGTTTGAAAGAGCATCTACCGACTTGTCTAGCAAGCGTGGAACCCTAACACCTCTTGAGCCAGATGAAGGACCGACATCCGACTTAACAACTCACCCTGAGCAATGGTTTGGTCTTCTGGTCGCTGGCATTATCTGTGGGAGTAGCGATCTACTTCTCAATTTGAACAAGTGGCTAGAGGAAAGTATTCAAGCAGTAGGAATAGATGCTCCTTTAACAAACGCTGTAAGGATGCTGATTGATGGAGCTTCAGGTGAGGCGGTCGCTCTTGAATCGAACATTCACAATATAGGTATCCCGGCAACGGTCCGTTGTGGGGCAGCGACAAGATTGCTTTGTACTGAACAATCCGCCAGCAAGAGTTTGCAGATACAGGCATTCCTCACATCTGCTCTTGTAAGCGATGGAAGCTTCGCGCGCCAAGAGCTCGTCAATCTTCATGCTGCCAGAAAGTTTGCGGCTGTATGGCGCACACTCGCGCATAACAGATTCCAATTTTCATGTCCTCGAACGACCGTGCCCAAGCTTCTTCATGCAGTGGATGAGGTCATGGCTGGGACTAGCACACTGAAAGGTCTACTTCAGGCAGCTGCGGATGCCGTGGGTGAGCCGCTGGGAAACTTCATGGAGCGAGTACTTTAGCAGAGAATATAGCCCGAAACCATTTTCCAACTTATGGAAGTCCCGCGCTTAGCACACTTCTTCCCAACCATCGCTTCCGTGTCTTTTGGGAAGTGTGCCCTTGTCACATCGCATCTGCGCCACTGGCAGATTGTGCGTTACGCTTTTGTTTGGACCTTCGAAGGGGAGTCTGATTCCGCTGTGTCGTCGAACTTTTCTTCGTCAGCTTTCTCTTCTTCCGGCACGTCGAACCACTGCACCAACATCTCTTCCCACCAGGCTTCGGTCACATCCTCGCCCGGATCCGTGCCGAGGAATGCCACATCCTCTTGCTTAAGAGACGCCCCGACGAGTTGCGGCTGGAACTTTGCTCGATTAATGACTTCCTTTGTGGCATAACCCCCAATGATCCAGGAGTCGGGATCGGCCCGACGAGACTTGTAGGCCTTCAAGCCAAGCTTGAGATACATAAAGATCTGTTGCTGAATCGGCTCGGTGACGCCGGACTGGGGCAGGCTAAGTGTTTTCTCAATCTTATTCCGCCAATGCCGATCATCGTAACGCGACGTGACCAGCTGCAGCATTTTCTTTCCGAGTTCTGCATCAAGCGGCATAGCCTACCCTTCATGTGTTTCGCGTAATCCGCGAGGCTGATCAAAATGGCCTTCCGGCAAGGCCGCAGGGAGGTCGGCGACTGAGGCGTACCTTCGGAGGTACGTCGCAGGGAGACGAACGACTGAGAACGAAGCCGGAGGTCATTTTCATCAGCCGAGATGTTGCTTAAAGAAAGCTTTCGTCCTCGCCCATGCATCCTTGGCGGCTTCAGGTCGATACACCGAGGGATCCGTGTCCCGAAAAAACGCATGCGGCGCACCGGGATAAGTCTTGATCTCTCCGGGTTTGTTGTATTTTTTCAGTGCCGCTGCCAATCTTTGTACATCGGCCTTCGTGATCCAGCCATCGTCCTCTCCATAAATATAGAGAATTGGGCAGGCCAGCTTCTGAATCGGGGTATCGGGATTTGGGACTTGGCCGTAGAACGGCACCGCTGCTTTGATCTCCGGATTGATGCAGGGCAGCATGAGGGCATAGGATCCACCCATGCAGAACCCCGTGATGCCGAGCCTTGTCGCGTCGACTTCTGGGACCGATTTCAAATAGCTCACTGTCGCATTGAGATCGGCGAGCCCATCCTCCTGCTTCAATGTGTTCATGAGTTTGCCGGCTTCTCCAGAATCGGTGGTCAGCGCATGTCCCAGGCGAGAATACAAATCCGGAGCGATGGCGACGTAGCCTTCTGCCGCATACCGCCTCGCGATAGCCTTCATATGATCCGTGAGTCCCCACCATTCTTGGACGATGATAATGGCCGGCCGTTTTCCTTTGGTCTGTGGAGACGCCACGAACGCCTTCATTCCCACTTTTCCACTCTGGTACTGAACGGTCGTCTCTCGAATAGATTCAGCCATGCGTCACCTCCGCACAAGGGGTACTAGGGCTATGTATCAAGTACTGGGTGATACGGTGTGAATTCGAAACTGGAGACTTTGTTCGGTCTGTCATCTCCAACACTCAGGACTCAGTACTCGCGTTTCGGCACTGATCTAGTTGCCCGCCACCATCATTTCTGAAATTTTTAGCGTTGGGCTGGCAATGCGTCCCCGAAACACAAGATCGCTTCCAATGACTTCGATATCCTTGAACATCTGTTTCAAATTTCCCGCGATGGTGATTTCTTCAACTGGATAGGCCAATTCCCCGTTTTCAATCCAGAACCCGCTGGCCCCCCGCGAATAATCGCCGGTGACCATATTAATTCCGAACCCGATCAACTCGGTGACATAGAGCCCATCCTTCACCGAAGCGATAATCTCTTGGGCGCTTTTCATTCCAGGAACCAGATAAAAGTTCGTTGGACCGACTGAAGGACTTTCCCCCACGCTTCGCGATGCGTTTCCGGTGGACGGCAGTCCGAGCTTCTTCCCAGAATAAGTATCGAGCAAATAGCTCTTGAGCACCCCTCGCTCCACAATCGTATTCTTGCGAGTGGCCAACCCTTCACCATCGAACGGGCGAGACCCGAGGCCTCCGACCATCCGGCCGTCGTCGTAGATGGTCATCAGATCTGAGGCAATGGCCTGACCCAGTTTATCCAGAAGGAAAGAAGCCCGCTTATAGAGACCGTATCCCGATACGGCGCTACACAGGTTAGCGAGCAGGCTTCCTCCCGTCTCCTGATCGAACACCACCGGCACTCGCTTCGTCGCCACCTTGCGCGCACCTAAACGGCGAACGGCCCGTCTTGCAGCTTCTTGTCCGATCGATTCAGCGGAGGCCAATCGCGCAAACTTGCGTTGGACCTCATACCAGGCGTCCCGCTGCATGGCACCAGTCCCAGACTCAGTCGCAATCGGAGAAACGGAGAGCGAAAAGTTTGAACTCTTGTAAGATCCGACGAATCCATGGCTGTTGGCCAGCACGACGCGTCCAGAGGACGAATCGAACTCCGCCCCCTCCGAGTTCGTCACGCGCGAGTCGGCCGCAAACGCTGCCGCCTCCCCCCGCTTGGCCCAGTCGATCTGCGTCTCCGTATCGAGCACAGTGTCATCATACAGATCCAGACTCGGCTGATCCGTGGCCATCTGAACAGCATCGGGCAATCCTGAAACCTCATCCTCGACCACCGCCCCAGCCAAGGTACAGGTATCGGCGACGAGCCGTTCAAGGGAGTCTTGCGAAAAGTCGGATGTGGATGTCGTCGCCGATCGCTTTCCGATGAAGACACGCAGGCCAAGCCGCTTTTCTCGGGCCTTCGTCAATCGATCAACGGCACCGACCCGTACTTGGACCGAAAAGGTCTCTCCATCAGCCACCACGATATCGGCTTCTGTCGCACCGCAGGACTTGGCGCGAGCCAAGACATCTTCCGCAAGCTGAGCAAAACCGTTGGCTGTTTGGCTTGGAGACAAAGATTTCTTGGACATTAGTGCGTCTCGTCAATCATTGCTCGAGAGATCGGCAGAACCGTTGTAAATGGAACTCCTAACTCCGCGTGCCGCCGACGGTAATTTCGTCGATCTTGATGGTCGGCAAGCCGACTCCGACCGGCACGGACTGGCCGTCCTTTCCACAGGTGCCGATACCGTTGTCGAGCTTCAAATCGTGTCCCACCATCGACACCTTCGTAAGAATCTCCGGCCCGTTTCCGATCAACGTGGCACCCTTCACCGGCTTCGTGATCTGACCATTCTCGATGAGATAGGCTTCACTGGCAGAAAACACAAACTTCCCGTTCGTAATATCGACTTGCCCGCCACCGAACGAGACGGCGTAGAGCCCCTTTTTGACCGATCGGATAATGTCCTGTGGGTCCGACTGGCCCGCCAACATGAAGGTATTCGTCATCCGAGGAAGGACTACACTCTGGTAATTTTCCCGCCGACCGTTCCCGGTCAGAGGGATCCCCATAAGCCGCGCATTGAGCTTATCGGTAATATAGCCACGGAGGATGCCGTTCTCGATAAGCGTGGTACAGCCCGTCGGTGTCCCCTCATCATCCATATTTAACGAGCCTCGACGAAACGGAAGAGTTCCATCATCGACAATGGTACAGACTTCCGATGCCACCCGTTTCCCGATCAAACTGGAAAAGGCGGACGTTTTTTTACGATTGAAGTCGGCTTCCAAGCCGTGGCCGATCGCTTCGTGCAACAAAATACCGGGCCATCCTCCGGCCAGCACCACCGGCATCACCCCCGCTGGAGCATCGACCGCCGATAGATTGAGGATCGCTTCTCGCGCCGCTTCTCGGGCGTAGCCTAAATGGCGATCGCCCTCGCGATAGAACTCGAACGCAACCCGCCCGCCGCCGCCGAAGCTCCCTACTTGGCGGTTGTCGTGGTCTTCGGCGATGCAGGTGATCTGTAGGCGAGACAAGGGTTGGACATCGCTCACTAAGGTCCCATCGGATGTCGCCACCGCCACGAGCTTGTACTCGGTATTAAACGACGCCATCACGTTCTTGATGCGCGGGTCATACCGTCTGGCTTCAGCGTCGATTTCGTTCAGCAGCGCCACACGATCAGCCGTCGCGACTTCCGCCTTTGCTCGCTCCATCGGATAGAGATCTCTCGTGGGACGTCGCTGGGTGGGCACTGGCACGGGAGAATCTCCTTTGGGAGAATTGGCGATGTACCGTGCCGTGTCCGCCGCAATCTCCAGATCCCTCTTCGTGAGTTCATCCGAGTACGCAAATCCGGTTTTTTCACCGGACGTCGCGCGAACCCCGACCCCTTGAGAAATACTCTTGGCCGCGCGTTTGACGATACCTTCCTCCATGGACACCGACTCGGACGTACGGGATTCGAAATAGAGATCCGCATAATCAACGTCTCGGACCTTAAGCCGATCAAGGGCTTGCTGCGCTTCGATCTCCGTGACGCCGAATTTGATCAATCGGATAGGATCGGACATATGTCGGTCTTTCTAGGCTCAGTGTGGATTAAGGAGACGGCAGTATAGCCCAATCATTTCCATCATCGCAATGCAGCGAGGTCTCCCCTGCGTGATTCTCGTCTGAAGGCGACCGAGTTATCGTTTGACATTCCCCAGCCCCGTAAGTAGACTCTGAAGACCTCGCTCACCGTTACATTATGATGCTTAGGAGTTTGTTCAACATTTTATGGCACATCAGCCATCCTCAAGCCTCGACCACCTTACAGAAAGCGAATTGACCGCCAAATTGGAGCTGGATTTGCTCCCGAAACACGTCGCGGTCATTATGGACGGCAACGGTCGTTGGGCTGAACTACGGGGTCTTCCACGTATCGCCGGCCATCGCGAAGGCATCAATTCCGTCAGAGAGATGATCACCCTGTGTTTGGAACTGGGTATTCGGGCTCTCACGATCTACGCGTTTTCACAGGAGAACTGGAATCGTCCGACCCATGAAATCAGTGCCCTCATGGGACTTTTGGAACATTATCTTTCGACGGAACGAGCGAGTTTGATCGAGCAAGGCGTTCGTTTCCGCGCCATCGGCCGCCACGATCTCCTTCCGGCATCCGCTCAACACTGGGTCCGCACTACCGAGAACGAGACCGCGCATCTCGACAAAATGATCCTGACCGTCGCGCTGAGTTATGGCGGACGAGTGGAGATTGTCGATGCCGTGAAAGCGCTGATCGAGGATGTCCAAACAGGCGCCATACAGGCAAACCAGATCGATGAAACCATGTTCAAAGAGTACCTCTCCACCCATCCGCTTCCTGATCCCGATCTTCTGATTCGGACGAGTGGAGAAACCAGGATCAGCAATTTTCTCCTGTGGCAATTGGCCTACACCGAGCTGTGCTTTAGCCCGACGCTCTGGCCGGATTTTCGCCGGCGGGAGTTCCTCCTGGCGTTGATCGAGTATCAAAAGCGGGAGCGTCGATTTGGTCGAGTCCTGAGCACCGTATCGTCATAACACTTGTGGGAAATCCCCTCGCAACAGAAGTTCTTGCCCATAGCTCAATATTTGTGACGACCTCACCGGCACGCCCCCGACGATTCGACCTCCGCCGTCTCTACACCGCACTCGCGCTGATTCCCGCGGTCTACCTCATCATCGTACATCTTGCTCCCTGGGCCTTGACCCTCCTCTTGCTTGTCGTCGGGTCTATTGCGCTGCTGGAACTCTACAAGCTCAGCTTTCCTTCGCACTTGAGTCGCTTCCTAATGGGAGGAGGACTCGCAGGCTTCGCCTTTACACTGACTCACTCTCATTTTTCCTTCTCCCTATCGGAACTTCTCGTCGGCACTGTGCTCGTCGCGGCCGTAACCCTGGCCATCTCCGTCGCTTCATCGAAGCACCGCTGGAACGATGCCGTCGTGATTTTCCTCGGCCTGTTGTATGTAGGCTTCCCCCTGAGCACCGTGGTGTCGACCCGCACCTTGGCTGGCGGCGAATGGCTCGTGCTCTTTCTAGCCGTCGTGACGTGGGCCTCGGACAGCGGTGCCTATTATGCGGGGACCTTGTGGGGGAAACATCCGTTGCTCCCATCGATCAGTCCAAAGAAAACCATCGAAGGAGTCCTCGGTGGGCTTGTCCTAGCGGTCGGTGTGGCGTGCCTGGCTCAGCAATGGTTCACGTCAGAGCTTTCCCTGGCGGATGCGGTGATCCTTGGAGTGCTCCTGACGACAGCGGGCCTACTCGGAGACCTTTTTGAATCGCTGATCAAACGTCGGACTGGGGTCAAAGATTCAGGCGGAATCTTGCCAGGTCATGGCGGGATGCTGGACCGGCTCGATAGTCTCTTGTTCACTGCCCCCACGTTCTACTACTATGTCGCCTACGTTCGAGGCTTGTCGCCCCCTTCATAGATGAATGGAGAGGAGAAAATATGAAGTCGATTATCATCCTGGGATCGACCGGATCGATCGGGACCAACACGCTCGATATTGTTCAGCGGTTTCCCGATGAATTTCGCGTGGTGGGGCTGACGGCGGGCAACAACATCGACAAGTTGGAAGAGCAGATTCACCGATTCAGGCCCAAAGCTGTAGCCGTCTCAACTGAATCCTCAGCCGCTGTGCTTCGAGGCCGATGTGCCGATCTCAGGGTTGAGATTATGTCCGGCGAAGAGGGCATCAGCCACCTGGCATCGGTCCTCGATGCCGACTTGGTGATTTCCGCCATCGTGGGAGCGGCCGGGCTCGTTCCGACCTTGTCCGCCATTCGGAGCGGCAAGCACATCGCATTGGCCAATAAAGAACCGATGGTCATGGCCGGCAAGTTGATGCAGGATGAAGCTCGGAAACATGGGGTCAGGATTTTCCCGGTCGATAGCGAGCATAGCGCCATCTTTCAGTCCCTGGAAGGGCATCGGATCGACGATGTCCGACGACTGATTCTCACCGCGTCCGGCGGAGCACTCTGGACACTGACCCAGGAACAGCTCCAGGACGTGACACCCGAACGAGCATTGCAGCACCCGAACTGGAAAATGGGGGCCAAGATCACCATCGACTCGGCCACCTTGATGAATAAGGGGTTGGAGGTCGTGGAAGCGCGATGGCTCTTCGATATCCCTGAATCCAGTATTGAAGTCATGGTCCACCGAGAAAGCATTATTCACTCGCTGGTGGAGTATAAAGATCGTTCGATCATCGCCCAATTAGGGCTTCCGGATATGCGGACCCCCATCTCCTATGCCATGCGGTATCCCGCGAGGATGGCCCTTGATCTTCCCTCGTTGGAGCTGACGGAAATCGGACAGTTGTCTTTTTGCAAACCCGACCATGACCGTTTCCCCTGCCTTAATCTCGGATACGAGTCGCTTCGCGTCGGAGGCACCATGCCTGCCACGATGAATGCGGCGAATGAGATTGCCGTCGAGGCGTTTCTCAACCATGGCCTCCGTTTTATCGAAATCGCGCAAGTCATCCGCAGTGCCATGGACGCGCACACTCAGCAAGATATCACCTGTCTCGAAGACGCATTGGAAGCCGATCGATGGGCTAGGGAGAAGGCAGAATCATTGGTACATGCGTTATCGCACTAACGATTGTTTTGCATTTCATGCGACGTCTGTTAGATTAGAGCGGTAGATAGACCGAGTACGCAACAGGGAGTTCTCATGACATCCGCATTCGCCTGGTCCCCCGATACGCTCTGGCTCCTCCTCCAGAAAGCGTGGTGGTTTCTCGTCGTCCTTGGCGTGTTGGTCGCCTTCCACGAGCTCGGCCACTTTCTCGCGGCCCGCTGGGTCGGAGTGAAGGTCTTGAAGTTTTCAATCGGTTTTGGCCCAAAAATATTCGGCCGTCAGGTCGGCGAAACGGAGTATCTTGTCTCGGCCGTTCCACTTGGTGGGTATGTCAAATTATTCGGTGAGGACGAGACGGAGGCCACGACTCTCGACGACCGTCGCCGCTCATTTTCGCATCAGGGGCTTTGGGGAAAAGTCCTCATCGTCGCAGCCGGCCCCGGATTTAACTTTATTTTAGCCTATTTGATCTTTGCCGGATGGTTATCGACCGGTTCTCCCCTCTTTGTCCCGACCTTTCGCGATCTTAGCGCCGACGTCGAGGCGCTGGCTCCTGGATCTCCTGCATCGGTCGCAGGGATGGAGGTTGGTGACCGTATCGTCCGAGTCAATGGGCAAGATATCTCCACCAAGACCGAGTTGTTGGATATCGTGGCCAGGAGCAAAGGGCAACCTCTCTCACTCGAAGTCCGGCGGGAGGGGCAACTAAAAATGCTCAGGGCGACTCCCGTACCGATTACCGGAGACGGAGCATCTCCAGACGAACCGCTATATACGATCGGAGTCGAAGAAACACCCCCGTTGGTTACCTCGGTCATGCACGGATCACCCGCATCCATGGGTGGACTCCAGCCTGGCGATCGAGTGGTCTCGATCGAAGGACACACCATCTATACGTGGGCGCAGATGACGACGCAGGTGAGAGAGCACCCAGAAAGGTCGTTAGCATTCGAGGTGCTCCGCGAGGGAAAGCGCACCACGCTGACCGTCACGCCGACCAGTGAAAAACTCACAATCAATGGGCAGACTTCAGAAGTGGGGAAGATCGGCATCTCCGGTCCTGGTCGCTCCTTGATGCGCGCCGACAACGTCGCGGAAGCCGTGTATCAAGGACTGGAAGCCACGTGGGGATGGACGGAACTGACGGCAATCGGCCTCTATAAAATGATCGTAGGTGATATTTCGAGTAAGAATATCGGCGGTCCGTTGACGATCGCTAATATCTCGGGGGAAGCCGCCTCTCAGGGTGCTTCCAGCGTCGTCTTTCTGATCGCCATTCTGAGTATCAATCTTGGGGTCCTTAATTTGCTGCCCATCCCCATACTTGACGGCGGCCACTTGCTCTTTTTCTTAATTGAAGGCATCCTGCGCAAGCCGCTCGGCGAACGACAACGAGAGGTTGCTCAACAGGTAGGGTTGGTCTTGCTGGTTGGTGTGATGATCTTCGCTTTCTGGAATGACCTGGAACGCATCTTCTCCCGCTAAACCTTTCATGAAAACCTCGCAGTTACTTATCCCGACGCTCCGGGACGATCCCGGAGAAGCAGAAACCGTCAGCCATCGATTGATGCTGCGCGCCGGACTGATCCGCAAGGTGGCGGCAGGTATCTACACCTATCTTCCACTCGGCCTACGCGTCATCCGTAAAATTGAGCAGATTATCCGTGAAGAGATGAATCGAGCCGGCGCGCAGGAGCTGCTGATGCCGATCGCCGCTCCTGCCGAGCTGTGGAAAGAGACCGCTCGCTGGGACTACTACGGGAAGGAACTCCTTCGTTTCAAGGACCGCCACGAACGTGATTTCTGCTTGGGTCCAACGCACGAAGAAGTCATCACCGATCTATTCCGGCGGGAAGTGCGTTCCTATCGCCAACTCCCGTTGAATTTTTACCAAATCCAGACCAAATTTCGAGACGAGATCCGCCCCCGCTTTGGGCTCATGCGAGGGCGAGAATTCATCATGAAAGACGCCTATAGTTTTGACCTCGACGAAGCCGGCGCCAAGGTCAGCTATCAGAATATGTATGACGCGTATACCAGGATTTTCACACGTTGCGGCCTGACCTTCCGAGCTGTTGAAGCCGACACGGGGTTGATCGGTGGGGATGTTTCTCATGAGTTCATGGTTCTCGCAGATACCGGCGAAGCGCTGGTCGCCTACAGCGACCAAGGATCCTATGCCGCCAATCTCGAGCGGGCTGAAGTGCTTCCACCCACTGAAGCCGACACCACCGCCCTTCTTCCATTGACGCCCATCGCGACACCGCAACGCCGGACCGTGGAGGACGTGACGGCCTTTTTACAGATCACGCCTCGGCAACTGGTAAAAACGCTGCTGTATCGAGCAGGAACCGAATCGGTTGCTGTACTGATTCGAGGCGACCATGAGGTCAATGAAGTCAAACTGGCCAGACTACTCAAGGTGACTGATGTCGCATTGTCCGATCCTGAGACGGTACAACGTCTCACGGGGTGTCCTCCAGGATTTGCTGGGCCGATCGGACTCCCACAGGCACGCATCCTTGCTGATTGGGCCGTCCGGGGGATGAGAAATGTCGTGATCGGCGCCAACAAGGCCGACACTCACTATCAGAATGCCAACATCGATCGAGACTTTACCGTCGAAGAATTTGCCGATCTTCGGAATGCCCAGGCCGGGGACCCTTCCCCTCGAGGTCCTGGTATGTTGACCCTTGCTCGGGGAATCGAAGTCGGGCAAGTATTTTTGCTCGGCACCAAATATAGTCAGAAAATGAATGCCACGATCCTTGACGAGCAAGGCAAAGAGCGCCTTGCCATTATGGGTTGCTATGGAATCGGTGTAGGTCGTACGGCGGCGGCGGCAATCGAACAACATCACGACGACAAAGGCATCATTTGGCCGTTTCCCATCGCACCCTTTCATCTCCACCTGCTGACCGTCAGCCAATCAGAAAAGACCACCTCAACCGCCACACGTCTCTATTCCGAATTGACGGCTGCGGGTTTTGATGTGCTCTGGGATGATCGTCCTGATCGCGCAGGCGTGAAATTCAATGACGCAGATCTGATCGGGATCCCGTTCCAGATCGTTGTAGGCGATAAAGGTCTTGCCGACGGCATCGTGGAGATGAAAATTCGGAGGGACGGAACCAAGTCGCGCGTCGCCCCAGGGGATCTGGTTGCCCACATCAGGACACGTTGCTCTGAAACGGATCTGCCCGTCGCGTGACTCAGCCCGCTTTGCTTCCCCTGTGGCACCAATCTTTGATCTCCATCGATAGAAAGTGTCTTTTCCTTGCCTTCCCTTCTCTTTCGGCTAGACTGAAACTCGATTCGCAGCTCTAGAGCCTAAACCTATTCGCGACTTGTCACCTACGGATCCAGCATACAACTCGGTCCTTTCACGTCTCGACGGCAGAGAAAGCAGAATCGGATGCAAGCCAAGCCCATAACTCCAAACATCCAGGAATTGCAGCAAAAAGTCGAGCACGCGGAGCATATCAAACGCATTACCACCCAGATTCATGCCGCCAGCAATCTCGATCAGATCCTGCTCGACCTGCACAAGGATATCCTCAGTTTGTTCGATGGGGAAGATTTGACACTCTTCGCGTTCGACGCGGAGAAGAAAGAGATCTTCTCCAAGGTTCCACACATCGATGGCGTAGAAGAAGTCCGTATTTCCATTACCGAACAAAGTCTGGCCGGCTTCTGCGCCAAGTACCTACGCCCCGTGAACATCGCCGACGTCTACAATATCGCGGAGCTCCAAGCTACTCACCCGTCTCTGATTCATGATACATCCTACGATAAACGGACCGGGTTCAAGACCAAACAAGTCCTCACATACCCGATTGTCGCTGACAACAAGTACTTGATGGGAGTGCTCCAACTTCTCAACAAGAAAAGCGGGAGTCGCTTTACTCGAAAAGATGAAGAGGCGGTTGATGAAATTGCAAAAGCGCTTGGGATTGCGTTCTTCAACCTTCGAAAGATATCCAAAAAAACTCCAACCAAGTTTGATCTTCTCGTCAGCAATGGCCGCATCACTCAAAATGAGCTTGACCAAGCCCTTGCCGACTCCCGAAAAGGGATGAGCGATCTCGAAAGCATCCTGATCGAAAAATACAAGGTTCCAAAGAGCGATATCGGCAAATCGCTCGCACAGTTCCATAAATGTCCATATATCGAGTACAGCGAACGTACCATCGTCGATGTAGAGTTGTTGAAGAATCTTAATGTTGACTATCTAAAAAAAAACCATTGGATGCCGCTCAAACGCGATCGCACAGCTATCGAGATTTTAACTGACGACCCGGGCGACCTTGACCGCGTTCAAGATATCAAACGAACATTCCCCGGCCTTAACATCCGCTTCGCCGTCAGCCTCCGCCGAGACATCTCACAGTTTCTCGGCTCAGCAACCGGACAGAGCGACGTCGGAGGGCGCAAACTTGACGAAAATGTGTCCGATATTCTCGGCGAACTCGTCACCGAAGCCCAGGCAGAGGCCATGGAGGACTCTTCCGGGGGCGGAGGACTGGATGAAAACGACAGTGCGATCGTCCGTCTGGCCAATCAAATCATTGCTGATGCCTACCGTCAAAATGCGTCGGACATCCACATCGAGCCCTATGGAGAAAAGCGTGAAACACTGGTGCGCTTCCGCGTCGACGGGGAATGCTTTGAATATATGAAGATTCCCCAGAGTTACCGCCGTGCGATCGTTTCTCGACTCAAGATCATGGCCAGCTTGGACATCGCCGAACGCCGCAAACCCCAGGACGGGAAAATCAAGTTCAAGCTAACGGAATCGAAGGAAATTGAACTCCGCGTCGCGACACTTCCCACTGCTGGGTTCAACGAAGACGTGGTCATGCGTATTCTCGCCGCGAGTGAGCCGCTACCTCTCGATAAGATGGGGTTCTCTGACAGGAACCTTAGAGTGTTAAAAGAGATATCCGAACGGCCATATGGCATCATTCTGTGTGTCGGTCCGACCGGGTCAGGAAAAACGACGACCCTTCACTCGGTGCTCGGCAACATCAATACGCCAGATATCAAGATATGGACTGCCGAAGATCCCGTCGAAATTACGCAATATGGTCTTCGCCAAGTGCAGGTCCAGCCGAAGATTGGCCTCACATTTGCCACAGCCATGCGAGCATTTCTTCGCGCCGACCCCGATGTCATCATGGTGGGAGAAATGCGAGATAAGGAAACGGCGGACACGGGTATCGAAGCGTCGCTGACCGGCCACCTGGTCTTGAGTACGTTGCACACGAACAGCGCGGTTGAAACAGTCACCCGTCTCCTCGACATGGGCTGCGATCCATTCAGTTTTGCCGATGCCATGCTGGGCGTCCTTGCACAGCGGTTGGCTCGTAGGACCTGCAAGGAATGCAAAGAGCAATACATCGGAAGCAAAGAGGAGTATGAAGAAATCCGATTAGGCTACAACCCTGAGTATTGGGACAAGCTCGGCATCAAGCAAGACAATACGTTCCGGCTTTGGCGCGGGAAAGGCTGTGAGACATGCAATCGATCCGGCTTCAAGGGACGAGTAGCTTTACACGAGCTCCTGTTGGGCACGGACCAAATGAAGCGGATGGTGCAACAGAAAGCACGCACTGAAGACATGCTCAAAACTGCACTCGAAGAGGGGATGACAACACTCGTTCAAGACGGCATTCACAAAGTCTTGCAGGGTCATACCACATTTAAAGAAGTCAAAGCGGTCGCGATCAAATAACGTTTGACTCGCCCGATTGCCATCTCGAGCTCCTGAAGTAGACCTGCTCACTTCTCCCCCGCCACCCCGTCCAATACCGTCCCACTGAGCATGAGGGAGGCTCTGAACGACAAACTTCATTAGACTAAGTTTGAACAAACGAGCGTAGATCGCTCCGCACCTTCGGTGCGATCGAGAATGTCAGGGGAGCAGCATGTAGCCTGATAAAGTTAGGCTGCGACCATTGGTCCGGACTTGGCCTGGCGGGTCATAAAGCTCTGGATATGGTTGTTGTCGCTCGCAGATAAGGTCTCAAACTCCACGCCATACGTGTGTTCTTTGCCCCACCTGACGGTGGCGGCTTCGATAACCATGGATCCCGCCTGATGAGGCAATTGCAACCTCATCGCGATTCGGTCTCCAGGCGTGATCACCGCTTCTGTCATGACACGAGCACCTTTTGCAGATACATCGTAGACAATCCCCAACTCCTGCTCGACCGTTCCCTTCCTCATCCGGCCTACACGTACCAGCGAACAGGGAAATGGAGCCGAGACCCGCACACGCGGATGCTTGCGCAATTGTGGGGTACTTGGTCCACTGCCGGTCCGGAGGGTTAGATCATCCATGTGGTTTACTCTTCCTCCATATCTGAGACATTCATGTACTCAACCAACTGCCTCAAGGACGATTGCGAAAGTGCCCTGAACGCAAGTCCATGGAACTGATAATTTGTCCAGCACACGGTGGCTACCGCCACTTCCGCAGGAGGAGTACCCTTGGTCAGTCGGAGTTTGAGAGAAACCTGGTCGCCCAGCTTGATGACCGCGTCAGTGCTCACGCGTACTCCGTGTAGCGACAGATCGTACACCAGACCAACGTCATGTATCGGTTTTTGAAACCACCATCGAGACGTTAGAGAAGAAAGTGAACAGCTGAAAGGTACGGGGATATGCACTCGGGAGTATCGCCTAACTTTGTGACGGACCAGCTTCGGCTGCTCAATCGTCTGCATACATCTACCTCGTAAGACATACTGTATCTCACGAAGTAGATTTTGCGAATTATTTTTGAATTTTATGGACGTATGCTTGCCGAAGCATTGCGTGTGGATGGTGTAGCATGTGCGCTTCTTGAGTTCGGGCGACGGAAACGTCCAGAGCTCTTCACGTGACTAGGCGAAGAACGATCATTCCGATGGAAGTGGCTGACTTCGGCATGCGCAGCGGACGACGGAGCACTACTCCCGGAAGCGAGTGGAACTGCATGTCCCAGCAGCCGCTCAATATCCCGAAGCTGCCCCTGGTCTTCACCGGTCACAAAACTCGTAGCACGGCCGGTCGTCTTCATCCGAGCCGTGCGGCCGATGCGGTGCACGTAATCCTCCGGACAATTGGGCAGATCAAAATTGATCACGTGGCCGATGTTCGCCACATCGATGCCTCGGGCGGCAATATCCGTCGCAACCAGCACACGGAATGACCCACGTTTAAAGCCTTCTAATGCGGCACGCCTCTGCGACAGACTCCGGTCTCCGTGTAACACCGCCACTCGATGGCCGGCATGACCCAACATGCGTCCCAACCGATCGGCCCTGTGCTTCGTCCTGGTAAACACCAGCGCGGTATCCTTATCGGCACCTAGGAGAGACAAGAGAAGATCGGACTTGTCGGCATGCGATGTATGATGCACCGCTTGAGTCACTCCGTCAGCGGTCGTTGCTGATGGTGCAACCATGATGCGAATGGGGTTGTTGACGCTGGCTTGAACCAACCGAGCCAGATCCGTCGGCAGCGTGGCTGAAAAGAGCAAGGTCTGCCGCTCCTCCGGCAAAGCATCAAGGATCTGATTGATTTGCGGCGCAAAGCCCATATCCAACATCCGATCTGCCTCATCCAGGACCAAGATCTTGATGGACGACAACATAATCGTGCCGTTCCACATATGATCAAGCAGCCGACCCGGCGTCGCTACCAGAATGTCCGGCCGCTGCCGCAAGCCTCGCACTTGGGCTTGCATGTCTGCGCCTCCCACGATAACAGTCGCAGAGATGCGCCGACTCCGCCCAAGTTTCTCAATCGTGGTCAGGGTCTGCAAGGCGAGCTCGCGCGTCGGTGCTAGGATCAACGCTTTTGGCTGCCCTTTCGGTAAGGTGGACAGCCGTTCAATCATTGGAATCACAAACGCTGCCGTTTTTCCCGTGCCGGTCTGGGCGCATCCGATCACATCTCGTCCCGCCAGAGCGGGAGGGATGGCCTGTTCTTGAATAGGAGTGGGTGAAGCAAACCCGGCATCTGCCAGATCGTGTAAAAGAGCCTCGGATAAACCAAGGGCGTGAAAATTGCGGGGAGCAGACGTATCCACTAAACTATCCTTTCAGTTTGATCGCATTATGACGGGATCAGAGAACCTGAGGGGAGAAACAACCGGCCTGGGTGTAGCTCCAAACTGGACCTGGTCGCGATGCGATCGCGAAGTCCGATATAGTTAAGCACTTCCTCGTCGGACTACCACGAGCGAAATACAGTGTCATCATACAGCATAGCCCTCCCCACGTCAATCAGTTCTCCAAATGGATACGAGCGAGAAATTGACAGAGCACACGCCTTGTCGCCTTTCCTAGCAGTCTGCTGAAAAACTCCTCGCCAAGCGGTGCGGAATATGATTCTCTGTT
>CAZJOQ010000055.1:0-18491 GCA_964547625.1 uncultured Nitrospira sp. | reverse complement strand
CGGAAGCCGTGCAATTGGTTCTGCACGCGAGTGTCATCGGGAAGGGCGGGGAAGTATTTGTTCTTGATATGGGCGAACAAATCAAAGTCGTCGATCTGGCGAGAAATATGATCGTACTGGCCGGCCTGGTCCCGGACAAGGATATCCAGATAGTGTTTACCGGTCTGCGGCCGGGAGAGAAGTTGTACGAAGAACTATTTGAGGACAACGTGCAAGTTGAGCCGACGACCCATCCGAAAATTCATCGAGCCGGAGGCCCATCCATCTCGACAGGCGAGCTGGATGACTGGTTAGAGTCGTTGCAGGGCAATCTTCCGAAATGTGATGAAGGTACGCTGCTCCATGATCTCAAACGGCTTGTGCCGAGCTTTGAATCGGTTTCAACTCAACAGGTGTCCCGATAGGCGCTGATACCATCGATCGACGTCATTCACGCCTCGTCCGATTGCGGCGCATAAGGCTCACAAGAGGTAGATGAGTATTCTGGTCACCGGCGGAGCCGGATTTATCGGTGCTAACTTCGTTCTCGATTGGTTGGCGCAACGCGATGAGCCCGTCATCAATCTCGACAAGCTCACCTACGCGGGGAATCTGGAGAATCTTGTCAGTTTGCAGGGTGATGGGAGGCATATCTTCGTGCAGGGCGATATCGGTGATACCGCACTCGTCGACGGACTGTTGACCAAGCACCGTCCTCGTGCCGTGCTCAATTTTGCCGCTGAGAGTCACGTCGATCGCTCCATCCATGGCCCAAGCGAATTCATCCAAACCAACATCGTCGGCACCTTTTACTTGCTTGAATCCGTGCGTGCCTATTGGGAAGCGCTGGAAGGCGAAGCTAAAGAGGGCTTCCGTTATCTCCATGTGTCCACCGATGAAGTGTATGGCTCGTTAACGAAAGATGCTCCGGCGTTCAGTGAAACGAATCGCTACGAGCCCAATAGTCCCTATTCGGCCAGCAAGGCGGCGAGCGACCATCTTGTACGTGCCTACCACCATACGTATGGGTTGCCGGTCCTCACGACCAATTGTTCTAACAACTATGGTCCGTACCACTTCCCTGAAAAACTTATTCCACTCTGCATTCTCAATGCGGTGGCAGGCAAGACGCTCCCAATCTACGGTGATGGCCGGCAAATACGGGACTGGCTCTACGTGAAGGATCACTGCCGTGCTATTTGCCTGGTGCTTGAAGAGGGGCGTGTAGGCGAAACCTATAACATCGGTGGTTGGAACGAAAAAGCCAATCTTGACGTCGTGGAAACCCTCTGTACCATCATGGATGATATGAAACCTCGGAATGATGGCCGGTCTTACAAGTCACAGATCGCATTCGTCAAGGATCGGCCTGGTCACGATCGCCGCTATGCCATCAATGCGAGTAAGCTCGAACGGGAACTTGGTTGGAAGCCCCACGAGACTTTTGAAACCGGCATCAAGAAGACGGTCGTCTGGTATCTTGAGAACCAGAGCTGGGTTACCAACGTCACCAGCGGTAGCTACCGCAACTGGATTGGCAAGCAGTACGGCACCTGAGCGCGATGAGGATACTGTTAACCGGCAAGCATGGTCAGGTTGGTTTTGAGCTACAACGTGCACTGGCTCCCTTGGGGGAGGTCTTGGCCGTGGATTACGCTGAGTGTGATTTGGCCGATGCCTCGGCTATCTCTGCGTTGATACGGTCAGTCAAACCTGACCTGATCGTCAATCCTGCAGCTTATACAGCAGTGGACAAGGCAGAGTCGGAGCCCGAGCTGGCTCATGCGATCAATGCTGTCGCGCCTGGAGTCCTCGGAGAAGAAGCGTTGAAACTGGGCGCATGGGTTGTGCATTATTCGACCGACTATGTGTTCGATGGCACCAAGCCGGGCGCCTATACAGAAGATGACCTCACGAACCCCCAAAGTGTCTATGGACGCACCAAAAGGGATGGTGAGATCGCACTACAAGAAAGCGGGGCACGGCACTTGATCTTTCGAACGAGTTGGGTGGTCGGAGCTCATGGGAACAATTTTGCCAAAACCATACTGCGCTTGGCCCTCGAACGTGAAAGTCTGAATGTTGTCGCCGATCAATATGGCGTGCCGACGTCTGCGGCCTTGCTGGCTGATGTGACGGCACTGCTCGTTCGGCAGAAACAGCGTGAGGCAGGCGACCATTTCCCCTTTGGATCGTATCATATAGTGGCAGGTGGTGAGACCACCTGGTATGACTATGCGCGGTTTGTCGTGTCGGAAGCCCTCGCTGCGGGCAAACCGCTCAAGCTCTCGCCTGATGCCATTCGAGCGATTCCAACGTCGGAATATCCCACCGCCGCCAAGCGCCCCGCGAATTCACGATTGGATACCGGCAAGCTGCGCAGAACATTTGGCCTGGAATTGCCAAACTGGCAAACTGGGGTCCGGTATATCCTTCAACAGATTCTGGCTGATGGTAGGTCGCAAGTGGGAAGGGGTAAGTAGGAAGTAGAGAGTAGAAAATGAAGAGAGGCAAGCCACACGAGCGGCTCGATGCTTGGAAGTTCTCGATGGAGTTGGCGAAAGCCGTGTATCAGATGACTGCTAATTTTCCGGCAGAGGAGCGCTATGGACTGGCGCAGCAAATGCGACGAGCAGCGGTCTCTATTCCAAGTAACCTCGCAGAGGGTGCAGGGCGGAATGGGACGAAGGAATACTTTCATTTCATCGGTATGTCGCGTGGCTCACTCGCTGAGCTAGAAACTCAGATGCAACTTGCAGTCATGCTCGGTCTTACAACGGCCGACCATGTCGCATTCGATTTCGCTGATCGCGCCGGGAAGCTGTTGACCGGTCTGCATAGAAAATGGAGCTCAGCATGACCCCACTCCCCACTCCCCACTCCCCACTTTCCAGGAAAGGCATCATCCTCGCCGGCGGCTCCGGGAGCCGACTGCATCCAGCCACACTGGCCATCAGCAAACAGCTGTTGCCGATATTCGACAAGCCGATGATCTATTACCCGCTTAGCACCCTGATGCTTGGGGGAATACGGGATATCCTCATCATTTCTACTCCACAGGACACGCCTAGGTTTGAGCAACTGCTCGGCACAGGGAAACAGTGGGGCCTGAACCTACACTATGCGGTACAGCCTTCGCCCGATGGGCTGGCGCAAGCGTTCATCATCGGAGAATCCTTCATCGGAAATGATCTTTCTGCTCTGGTATTGGGCGACAATATATTTTACGGCCATGATTTTCACTGCTTGCTGGGTAATGCCATGGCTCGCACCGAAGGCGCGACCGTGTTTGCCTACCATGTGCAGGACCCTGAACGTTATGGTGTTGTCGATTTCGACTCAGGCGGTAAAGTGAGATCGTTGGAGGAAAAGCCTAAACGACCGAAATCAAACTATGCCGTCACCGGTCTGTATTTCTACGATCAACAGGTAGTTGATCTAGCCAAAAGCCTGAAGCCTTCCCTGCGCGGTGAACTGGAGATTACGGATTTGAACCGTATATACCTGGAACAAGGCCAATTGAACGTCGAAGTTATGGGTCGTGGCTATGCCTGGCTGGACACTGGCACCCATGAATCGCTGCTCGATGCCAGTCAGTTCATCGCGACGCTAGAAAACCGACAAGGCTTGAAGGTGGCATGCCCGGAGGAGATCGCCTTCAGACAGCAGTGGATCGATGCCGCCCAACTGGAAAAGCTCGCGCAGCCATTATCGAAGAATGGCTACGGGCAATATCTCCTCCGGATGCTCAAAGAAAAACTACTTTGATAAAGGCAACCCGCTTAGCTATCTCCGGCGTGTTGCTGTTTGTTGTGATGTCGGGTATGGCCGATATGCTCTATAAGGCGACGGACTATCATGCTCGAGAATTCCGGCGGTGCGTTGTCTGGAATGACGCGAGCCTGGCGATTAGCTGGCCAATCCATGGTGAGCCCGTGCGCTCTAGGAAAGATGCAGAGGGGAAGCTGCTCGCAGTGGCAGAGTCATTTTTCTGATGCAACAGTTCTGTACGTCCCCTCGAGAAATGGCGGCTAGTCTCTGGCGTAACCGCAACCTTGTTATCGCCTTGACTAAGCGCGAGGTGGTGGGTCGCTATAGGGGCTCGGTGATGGGGATCGCATGGTCGTTTTTTAACCCCATCCTGATGCTGCTCATCTACACCTTCGTGTTTTCCGTGGTGTTCAAAGCGCGCTGGGGTGCGAGTGGTGATGAAAGTAGGACGGCCTTTGCCATTGTACTTTTTGTAGGCATGATCGTCCACGGTTTGTTCGCCGAATGCTTGAACCGCGCTCCCGGCCTAATTCTGTCTAACGCCAACTACGTCAAGAAGGTCATTTTTCCGCTGGAAATATTGCCGTGTGTGGCGCTTGGCTCGGCGCTGTTTCACACTGTCGTCAGCTTAGGCGTCTTGCTGTTGGCGCAATTGATTCTGAATCAGCAACTCATGTGGACGGTGCTGCTATTTCCCTGTGTGCTCTTGCCGCTGGTGTTTGCGACTATGGGCCTCGCGTGGTTCTTGGCCGGACTAGGGGTGTATGTGCGTGACATCGGGCAAATCACCGGCATGGTCACCACCGTGTTGCTGTTTCTATCGCCCGTATTTTATCCGATTAGCGCCTTGCCGGAGCAATATCAAACGTGGCTATATCTGAACCCCCTGACGTTCATTATCGAAGAAGGCCGCAATACGTTGATCTTTGGTAGAGTGCCCGACATTGGGACATGGGGAATGATGCTGGCGGCAGGCATGCTGATCTCGTGGGCAGGATTTGTCTGGTTCCAGAAAATACGAAGAGGGTTTGCCGATGTCCTCTGATGATCTCAAGCCGGCCGATGTCGTTTGGCATGATGGGCATGTCCAACCCGAAGATCGTCGTCACCTACTCGGGCAACGACCGCTAACAGTATGGCTGACCGGTTTGAGCGCATCAGGCAAATCCACCTTGGCATTTGCGTTAGAGCGTCGTTTGGTGGATATCGGCCATGCTTGCTATGTGCTGGATGGCGACAATGTCCGGCATGGCTTGAACCGGGATTTGGGGTTTTCACATCAAGACCGGGCTGAAAATGTCAGACGTATTGCGGAAGTGGCGCGCTTGATGAACAACGCGGGTTTAATTGTCATCACGGCATTTATCTCCCCCTACCGTGATGATCGACAGTTAGCGCGAGCGATTGTCGGCGCAGAGAATTTTGTAGAGGTCTACGTCAACACGCCTATTGAAACATGTGAAGCGCGAGACCCAAAAGGCATGTATAAACGGGCGCGCGCCGGTCACATATCAGGATTCACGGGTGTGAATGATCCATATGAATCACCAAGAAGGCCTGACCTGACGATTAACACAGCGGTTGCCTCACCCTCAGAGTGTGCAGGGAAGTTGCTTGCTGAAGTAATGGCTCGCAGTGCGGTACCCGAAGACGAAAGGCAACACACATTCAGAGACTCCCGATGAGCGGTGACGATATTGCCATTAAGGTCAGCGGCCTTTCCAAGTGCTACCACATCTACGACAAGCCGCATGATCGATTGAAGCAGTCGATCTATCCACTCTTACAAAGACTTGTGGGGAAGCCGGCCAAACGATATTGTCGTGAATTTTGGGCGTTGAAAAATGTGTCTTTTGAAATCAAAAAAGGCGAGACCGTCGGTATCATCGGGCGCAACGGAAGCGGCAAATCCACTCTCTTACAGCTGATCTGCGGTACGCTTAACACAACCAGCGGCACGATAGAAACACAGGGCCGCATTGCCGCCTTATTGGAGCTCGGCTCAGGCTTTAATCGAGAATTTACTGGGCGAGAAAATGTTTATATAAACGCCTCGATACTTGGACTGTCTCAATCAGAAATCGATGCCAAGTATGATGAGATTGTTGCCTTTGCCGAGATAGGCGAATTTATTGATCAGCCAGTCAAAACTTACTCCAGCGGCATGTTTATACGGCTCGCATTCGCAGTCATTGCTCATGTTGATGCGGACATCTTAGTAATAGATGAAGCGTTGGCCGTTGGGGATGTGTTTTTTAGGCAGAAATGTATGCGGTTTTTGAACAACTATAAAATGAACGGCACGATCATATTTGTAACGCATGATTCCGCCACGGTTGTGAGCTTTTGTGATCGTGCTGTTTGGTTGGAACATGGGGAGGTCCAGTCAATAGGCCAAGCAAAACATGTGTGCGAAGCATACCTTGCCAGGCGTTATGATGCTGCGCGCTTTAATGCCCTCGATCAGATAGCGCAGATAACAGAAACTCCTCTTCCAAGTTCAAGGGAAAACTCGCTATCAAAACATGATGCACGCATGAATTTTATCAATCATTCAAATCTAAGGAATGACATTGAAGTGTTTGACTTCTCACCAGAAACACGTGGTTTTGGGAATGGAGGCGCTACAATCACAAATGCAAAATTGACCGATTTAGAGGGCCGGCGGCTTTCTTGGGTAGTGGGCGGTGAGATGGTGCGCATAGAAATCGAAGCTTTAGTCAACGTGGCGTGCAATCATATTGTCACCGGGTTTCAGTTAAAAGACAGACTTGGCCAAGTATTATTTGACCAGAATTCTTATATGGCATATTGCTTGAACCCGGTCGCAGCGAATCCTAACGAAGTGGTCAAAGGCATCTTTACGTTCCGTTTCCCGATATTGCCACGTGGTTTTTATACAGTGGATGTCGCAATTGCGGATGGCATCCCTCCGAACATCACTCAATTGCAGTGGCTACATGACGCATTTAGTTTGGAATCTCATACCTCCAGTGTGGTGAGTGGCTTGGTTGGCTTGGTTTGCGATTCAATCTCAATAACTCGTCAAGCAAACGAATCCATGAATGCCCAGAGGGAACAATGGCAAGGAAATTAAGGCCCGCGGTCTTTATACATATCCAAAAGACAGCTGGAACGACGATCGTCGATTTGGCCAGATCTGCTTATGGAAATCATAACGTCATGAGCCATGACGATTATCTCAAGGGGATAAATTACTCCCAGCTTACAGGGGAGGTTAGAATAGACGAAAAAGTGCTCCGCGATTTCCACAACATACCTTTTCTCTCCGGTCATTTCGGCTATGGCTTTGCGAAGCGCTATATGCCGGGTAGGTATTCGTTTACTTTTTTGCGCGATCCTATCGAAAGGATTTTGTCTTTCTATTATTACTGCAGAGGATGCGACCCAGCGAAATTTGCACTATATAAATTAAGCCAGCAAGTGACATTGGACGAATTTCTGCAGAAGGGCCTGGTTGATCCGGAAGTCAAAAATTTCATCTGGAATAATCAGGTTTGGCAGCTCGCCAGTGGTTTTGGTGATGTAGATACTCAGTCATTATCCTCCTTCGAAGGAATCGAGCTGCTTGAGTTGGCAATTAAGCACATCGATGAGTTGTCCTATATAGGGCTTGCCGAAACATTTGAGGCGGATCGAGATCGTATCTTGAGAGATCTGGGAATTGTGCCACCTGAAGCGAGAATAGTCTCAAATACCAATCTCGATCGGCCTACCTGTAATGATTTACCACAATCGACCAAGGACCTGTTGTTTGAATTAACCGAGCTTGATAGGGTCCTCTATAAGAAGGCTTGGTCAAGAAAGGCGCCACCCTTGAAAGGGGGTGCTAATGAGTGGCCGGGGGTAAATGTGACTTCAAAACTAGAAACGCCTCAGGAGCTATTACAACATGCGCAGAATGACTACCTTGAACTGATGCAAGCTTGTCTGACTGGTAGTATCTACAGAGATTGTTCTCTGGGACCATTTGGATCAAGCAAGTTCGATCCGTATCTTAGAGAGCATGGCTTGGATTGGCCGAGTCATGCGCAAACGATGATCGGAGAGAAACGGCTTGCAAACTTGCGAGCGCTTACTGAGGCTGTGATTGCTGACAATGTTCCTGGGGACTTGATAGAAACAGGGGTGTGGCGCGGGGGCGCTTGTATCTTGATGCGCGCCGTTTTGTATGCGTACAACGTAAGCAATCGGTCTGTGTGGGTCGCTGATTCGTTCGAAGGATTACCACGTGCCAATGAAGCGCAATATCCGGCGGACGCTGGATCCGATTTTCATACATACGCGCAACTTGCCGTGTCTCTGGATGAAGTTCGGGAAAACTTCCGTGCCTATGGTTTGCTGGATGAGCAAGTAAAGTTTCTCAAGGGCTGGTTCAAGGATACCTTACCGACTGCGCCGATAGGTCAATTAGCGCTGATGCGACTCGATGGCGACATGTATGAATCGACGATGGACGCATTGACCAATCTGTATCCAAAGCTCTCGCATCAAGGGTACGTGATCATCGATGATTACCATGTGGTTCCTGCATGTAAAGCTGCTGTGGATGATTATTGCAGCCGGCATGGGATAAAACCAGACATAGTCGAGATTGATGGTGTAGGTGTGTATTGGAGAAAGTCAGCCGCACCAGAGCGCAACGGGGCGAGTAATCAACTGAACCAGGGGATGTCGCCCGCGGACTTGCCGATTGCTCGCCTTAGTCAAGCTGTCGTTGGGTTAGGCCGAAGCGTGATCACCCGCCTCAACCAATCTTTAACCGAGCGGGAAGAGCAGATTATTCGCCTTAACCGGGATTTGGTCGAGCGAGATGCACAGATCACCACCCTCAACCAGTCTTTGGTCGAGCGAGATGCCCTGATTGCCCGCCTCAACCAGTCTTTGGGTGATCTCTATTCATCGACGAGTTGGAAAATAACTAAACCTCTGCGGGCCATCAGAAGATTTGTAGATGCCTTGCAATCAAGTCGCCAAGCTTCTTGAGTGTAATTGAGAAGTTGACTTGCATCTAAAAAACAACCCCTGGTAGCATCGCATGAAAGCTGGACACTCGGTGCACCTATCAACATAGCCTCAGTGAATACCGAAGTTAGGCACAAATACGAATACACGATTGATCTCGACGCACGAACGGCCCCTGCGTATGTTGTGCAACTGGTTGGCTCTTCCAAACGCGTGCTGGAGCTCGGCTGCGGACCAGGTTCGATCACCAGGCTGCTGTCGGAGCATGGGGAGTGCAGAGTGACGGCTCTCGAGCTGGATCCAGAGGCCATCACAAAGGTCGCACCCTACTGCGAAGCAATCATGAGGGCCGATCTGAATTCTGCCGAGTGGCCACAGTTGCTTGATGGTACGGAGCGATTTGATGTCGTCGTAGCAGCTGATGTGCTTGAGCATCTATATGACCCCTGGAGTACCCTGAAGCGGATGGCTCGCTTTATTAATGGCAATGGTTATCTTATAATATCGCTACCCCATGTTGGCCATGCGGCTGTCGTGTCATGCTTGATCAATGGTGATTTTGAGTATCGCGACTGGGGGCTCCTTGATCGTACGCATATTCGCTTCTTCGGTCTCAAAAATATCGAAGAATTGTTTGCTCAGGCCGACCTTAAGATTATTGAGGTTCGGTATGTTGTGAAGCCGCCTGAAGAAACCGAATTTGCGGCGAGTTGGTGTAGGCTCTCTGCCACGGAGCAGGATGTGTTGAAAAATAGTGATCATGCCGATGTCTATCAAGTCGTTGTGAAGGCTGTGCCACTCAGCTATCCTGGTGATGCACTCCCGTTGGTGCCTCCGCAACCTCGGCGTACGGGGGGTACTATTCCGACATTGTGGAAGATACGCATCGCTAATTGCTTGAGTCATCAGGCCAAACAGCGGATTCGTCAAGGTCTCAGTCTGATTGGAATTCGCGTGTAGCAGTTGTGACTGCCACGCTATTTCAAGTTGATCATACAACGATTTGAAAGAAGCAAGGACGTGTGCTCGTTTGGTTTCAGGTAACAATCCTTCGCCAAAGCTGATCACTTTTTTCCTGCCGCAGTTTCACCCGACCCCTGAGAATGATGCATGGTGGGGAAAGGGCTTCACAGAGTGGACCAACGTGACAAAGGCGAAGCCCTTGTTCGAAGGGCACTATCAGCCACACTTTCCCAGCGACCTTGGTTTCTATGATCTCCGGTTAAAAGAAACCCGGCATGAGCAGATCAGGCTTGCCAAACAGTTTGGAATCGATGGCTTCTGCTACCACTACTACTGGTTTTCCGGGACACGGCTTCTCCATAGGCCGCTCGACGACATGCTGGTGGACAAGGAGAGTGAGATGCCGTTTTGCCTTTGTTGGGCGAACGAGAACTGGACTAGGAAATGGGACGCAGCCGAACAAGAAATTCTGATTGCACAAAAATACCTGCCAGATGACAACCTCAACTTCATCAAGAGCCTCATTCCATTTTTCAGGGACCCTCGCTACATTCGTCTGAATAACGAGCCTTTCTTGATTGTGTATCGCCCGCAGCATTTGCCAGATGCGAAGAAGGCCGCCAAAGTATGGAGAGACTACTGCGCTGATGTTGGCATCGGGAATATTCATCTTTGCGCTGCACTGACTCACGGCAATGAAGATTTTACGAGGTTTGGCTTTGATAGCGGTGTCGAATTCCCGCCTCACAACATGAAGTCAGCAAACATCAATGACAAAATCACGTTCCATGGCACATTTCGAGGCTATGTAATGCAGTACGCGACGATTGCGCAATCGTATCTCGACCGCACGTACGGCAACGTGAGAGTTTTCAAGACGGTAGTTCCATCGTGGGATAACACGGCACGCACCAGCGATCGGGCGGTGATGATGCTTAATGGAACTCCAGAAAACTACGAGTACTGGTTGTCGTCCACTATTGATCATGTTCAACGATCGGGTAAGGACAATCAACTGGTATTCATCAATGCGTGGAACGAATGGGCGGAAGGCTGTCATCTTGAGCCTGATCGTCGGTTCGGTCATCAATTCCTCCAATCCACCTTGGACGCCAAAAACGGCTTACGGAGGTTCACGGCATTTCAAGACATCGGTTTGCCTCACGCGGTTGAAGCGCCTCACCGGATGTTCTGGAAAGATGTGGGCGATGCGGTTCGCTACCACGCTTGGTTAAGGTTTGCCAATCTCAAGCGTGCAATAAATCAGCGCCCGCGGCTGCGCCTCATGCTGTTGCCCGTCATAAGGTCATTGCGGGCTTTGAGCGGAAAATCATAATGGACTCCGAATTGGTTAGAACCTATTGTGAGTTCTCCTGACGTTGGCCTCGTTCCGAACTGCTCTTTACCAGCCAGGAGTTCACCGGGTTCCTGAACGACCGGTATTCAAGGTCAATATGGGTCGGGTCGGACGCTGGCGAAATAATTTCCGGGTGAACACAACCCCAAGACAGATGACTTACCTCTTGGAAAACTTCAAGCACTCTACAGATCTCCCCACCTTTTGTTGAGGACCGACGAATCCAGTAGCGTAGTCGGGCTTTAGATTGCCATCTTTTCCCGTGGCTATGTCATAAGTTCAGGGGATGGAGACAGTGCAAAACGAGAGTTGAACGATCTGCGACAAGTGAGACGACCCAAGGTAACTGTAGTCATCGTTAACTGGAACGGCCAACGATTTCTGGGCCAGTGCCTGTCGGCATTGCCGGCCCAGACGGTCAAACCGCACGAGATCATTTTCGTGGATAACGCGAGCTCTGATGCGTCGCTTGACATAGTGCGGTGTCATCCATTTGTACGTGTGCTGGCTCAGACTGAGAATCTAGGCTTTGCGCGCGGCAACAATGTGGCGATCACGGAGGCCGCTGCGGAGTCCGAGTGGATCGCCTTGATCAATCCGGATGCATTTCCTGATCCACATTGGCTGGAGGCGTTACTATCGGCGTCACGGGACAATCCGGCCTACGACGTATTTGGCAGCAAGCTTGTGAAAGCGGCTGACCCGGCTGTATTGGATGGAGTGGGCGACGTATATCACATGAGCGGGCTAGTGTGGCGTGAGCGGCATGGGGTGCCACAACAGGAGGAGGACTTGGTAGCCCGAGAAATATTTTCACCCTGTGCGGCGGCGGCTTTGTATCGGCGGCAAGCATTGGTGGATGCCGGTGGGTTCGATGAGGACTATTTTTGCTACGTGGAGGATGTAGATCTGGGATTTCGCCTACGCTTGATGGGGCACAAAGCTATGTATGTGCCGGATGCGGTGGTTCATCATGTTGGATCGGCAACCACAGGTGGAAAACACAGCGATTTTTCCGTGTATCATGGTCACCGCAATGTAGTTTGGGCTTTTGTGAAGGATATGCCGGGGATCTTATTCTGGTTGTTGTTGCCGCTGCATATACTGATGAATCTCGCAAGCATCCTCTGGTTTGCACTGCAAGGACGTAGTGGGGTGATCTTGCGAGCCAAACGCGATGCGCTGCTTGGGCTGCCGAAAATGTGGCGCAAGCGGCAAGCAGTTCAATCGACACGCATTGCAACTGTGCGTGAGATTTGGCGGTATCTGGACAAGCAAATCGTCCCAGTAAGATAACGCTACCCCCCACCTAGAACCTTGGTGGTGCCCTGCTTAGTCAAAGACTAGGGCATCTACTAGTTGACTTACGCGGTAGCTCTGGCCTAGGCTCAAACTCATGCTCAAAGCCTAACGGAATTTCGTTAAGGAATGAAATGCTGACGATGACTCCTAGACAGGATCTTACCTCATCATTATGTCGCACGAGTAATCTTGAGATCCGTTCTACGTCCGATACGGTATCGCTGATCATCGTGAATTACAATGCATGCGAATGCATTATCGCCTGTGTCTCGTCAGCCTTAAACCAAGTGGACGAAGTGATTGTGGTCGATAATGCTTCGAGTGACGATAGTTTGGCGCAACTTGAGGCCGTGTTTCCATCAGAAGAGAAGTTAAAGATTGTTCGCAATCGGGAGAATCTTGGGTTTGCCGTAGGTTGCAATATCGGAATTGATCATTCGTCAGGCAGTTGCCTTCTGTTCCTTAACCCCGATTGTGTGCTGGAGCCTGATTCTGTCAGGCGCCTTTTGCGGGTGCTTAACGATCGCCAGGATGTGGGAATGGTGGGTGGTCTGCTCGTCAATCCCGATGGCACCGAACAAGCGGGTGGGCGACGGGCCATTCCAACGCCATGGCGATCTTTTGTGCGAGCATTTGGGTTGTCACGTTTTGCAGATCGATGGCCGAGACTGTTTTTTGATTTTCACTTACACAAGCAGCCGCTGCCGACTTACCCCATTGAGGTCGAGGCTATTTCCGGTGCATGCATGCTAGTTCACCGTGGTGCGATGCAAAGTGTCGGGCATTGGGATGAGGGCTATTTTCTCCATTGTGAAGACCTAGATTTTTCCATGACCTTGCGAGGTAGGGGCTGGAAAATCATGTTTGTGCCTGATGCCAGGATCATTCATGACAAAGGGGGCTGCAGCCGCTCTCGTCCACTATTTGTCGAGTGGCATAAACATCGTGGGATGATGCGGTTTTATCGCAAGTTTTTCAAGCATCAGTACCCCGGGCCCTTGATGTGGCTGGTGGGGCTCGGTATCTGGCTGCGATTTGGGTTGGTAGCCTCGTATCTTTCGACGGGTCGTATTCTTCGTCATCTTCAGGCTCAGCGTGGCTGAATGGGTGAATGCTGGCTTGCTCGGGGCAAACAGTCTGGTTGGCGAATGCGTGATTCGGCAACTGAGTAAAGATGGTCGTCACACAGTTGCGTTTTCCCGACACCCACCTGACGGCAAAACTGAACCAGGGGTGACGTGGCTGCAGCTTCCTCCTTCCTTGCCGACTCCCCCCGAATTTCCTCCGATCAAGGATTGGTTGTGCGTGGCTCCTATCTGGGTGTTGCCTCAATATTTTGGAATGATCGAGGCTCGCGGTGTCCGCCGAGTGGTAGCGCTTTCTTCTACCAGCCTTTTCGTCAAGAATGATTCGTCGGATCACGGCGAGCAGCATATCGCACGCCGTCTGGCCGAGGGAGAGCAGGCTTTGCGTGCCTGGGCCGAGGCACGAGGGGTTGAATGGGTCATTTTGCGTCCCACGTTGATCTATGGACGTGGGCGAGATAGGAATCTGACAGAGATTGTCCGCTTTGTACGTCGATGGGGATTTTTCCCCTTGTTGGGGAAGGCCGTAGGTCTGCGTCAGCCTGTGCATGCCGAAGATGTTGCCGCGGCATGTGTGTCGGCGCTGACTCTACCTGCTGTGGCCAACAGGACATACACACTCTCAGGTGGGGAGACGTTGCCTTATCGGGAGATGGTGTGCCGCGTCTTTGCCACTCTCGGCAAATTGCCCCGCCTGGTGACAATCCCACGGTGGATGTTTCAGGTGGCAGTCGCGGTAGTGCATGTTCTGCCACGGTACAAGCATTGGACTGTGGAAATGGCTGATCGCATGAACCGTGACCTGGTATTTGACCACGCCGATGCCGCACGAGCCTTGGGTTTTTCACCGCGGCCCTTTCGACTTTTGCTTGACGACTTGCCTGCATGAGTACGCGGGCTGTGATCGTGGCCGTGTCAAGGCCTGGGGTCAAAGTCCACGGACGATCCTTGTGCCGTTGCAAGCCTGTGGGTCACGCTTTTGTCTTGCAAAGTAGTACCTGCCCGGTATGATAGCTTTTGTCGAAACTGGATGAGCATGCGGACGACAAAGCCTGCCCGCAGTGCTCTCAGGAACTGTCGATGGCGAACAAAACTATAAGACAGAACAGTGTGAGTAGGCAGCTCTCACGTACCGTACTCCAACAGATCCGTCTCTTTGCCACGGATGTGGACGGCGTCTTGACCGATGGCGGCATGTACTATTCCGAGTCGGGTGATGAATGGAAAAAGTTCAATACCCGAGACGGAATGGGAATCAAATTGCTGCAGAAGGCGGGGCTCATCACGGCGATCGTCACGCAGGAGCGAACCAGGTTGGTGGCCAGGCGGGCAGAAAAACTTGCCATTCCTGAGCTTCACCAGGGAGTCATGGACAAGTTGTCGGTGATCCGAGATATGGCTGAACGACATGGAATTTCTTTACGTCAGATCGCGTATATTGGGGATGACGTCAACGATATGGAAGCGCTGAAAGCTGTGGGCTTTTCTGCAGCTCCCGCAGATAGCCTCCCTCAAGTGCGAAAGATCGTTGACTATATTTGCCGACTCAAGGGTGGGGAGGGTGCGGTGCGAGAGCTCGCAGAAATGATCCTCCAGTCCCGAATCAAAGCAACCACCAAGCGAGAGCGTTGAGGGAAATTATGGCCCGCAAACACTCACTATATCCGGTGATCATGGCAGGAGGCAGTGGGACCAGATTTTGGCCGTTGAGTCGTCATCTGTTTCCCAAGCAGCTCTTGCGGATCGGCGGGGAGCATACATTGATTCAACAGACCATGCGGCGGGTCTTAGGATGCGCACCGGCCTCGAACGTCCTCATCTCGACGAATGCCGCCCAGGCGGATCTCATCCGTGTGCAGCTAGTTGATTGGAAGGAGGAGCTCACAAAGGGGTTCCTCCTTGAGCCGGAAGGACGAAATACCGCGCCTGCCATTGCCCTTGCGGCCATTGAAGTATTGGCACGAGATCCCAACGGTCTGATGTTGGTAGTCCCAGCCGACCATGTGGTGACGGGGCAACGGGATTTTCAAGCCGCGGTTGAGTTGGCTTCCGAATTGGCAGCCGGTGGCTACTTGGTCACATTTGGGATCAAGCCGATCCGGCCGGAAACGGGCTACGGCTACATCAAACCCAAGAGCACAGTGCTGCTCGGCAAGCGAGGGAAATTGCGGGGGTACCCTGTCCAAAAATTCGTGGAGAAGCCTAACGTGGCGAAGGCCGCCCAATATCTTAAAGCGGGTCACTATTTTTGGAACAGCGGCATGTTTGTCTGGCGTGCGGCAACCATTTTGGAAGAGATTGGTGCTCATCAGCCAGCCATTCTGGCTTCCATGGAGCGAATCCGGGATCTCAAGAAAGATAGTGCGACTCAACAGGCAATCGATGATGTGTATCGCCAAATCAAGCCGGTTTCTATCGATAACGGGGTGATGGAACGATCGTCGAAGGCCGCTGTTGTACCAGTGAGGTTCAAGTGGTCGGATGTCGGGAGCTGGGGCAGCTTGGATGAAGTGGCAGAGAAAAATCGGGCTGGGAATGTAATAACGGGGCGAGTTATTGATCTTGAGAGCAAGCAGTCGATCGTTTATGCGGATCGGCGTGTCGTTGCAACGATCGGTTTGCAAGATATGGTGGTGGTAGATACTCCAGACGCCACGTTGGTCTGTCCGAAATCACGCGCACAGGATGTGAAAGCGATTGTCGATATTCTCAAAAAACAGCAGGCTCCCGAACACTTAGATCACCTGACGGTTCAACGGCCATGGGGTTCTTATACCGTGCTGGAAGAGGGTCCTGGTTTTAAAGTGAAACGTGTTACGGTCAATCCCGGTGGGAGACTGTCGCTTCAAATGCATCATGAGCGCAGCGAACATTGGGTCGTGACCGCTGGGACGGCACGTGTGACCAGAGATCAGGAAGTTTTTGACTTGAAGGTCGGAGAGAGTACGGGCATTCCGGTCAAAACCAAGCATCGATTGGAGAATCCTGGGCATGAGACCGTCCATATTATCGAAGTACAGAACGGGCCATATCTCGGCGAGGATGATATTGTGAGATTTAAGGATGATTATGGCCGGACGGTGAAGGGCTGACAAACAGGCACGTTGACAGACTGATTAGTGGGTCAGGCTGAAAGGTGCTCTTGGATGTGAAGTACCTAGTTGCCAGCGTGTCCTTCTGTCAGCTTATCAGCAGTCTGATTAAGTGAGGAACTTATGGCGTTATTCAGGGAATATGATCTTCGAGGAGTTGTCGGCAGCGAATTGACCGAGGACTTGGCCGAACTGGTCGGCCGAGCCTACTCCACTTATGTGAGCACGCGAGGAGTGAAGACGATTAGCCTTGGTCGCGACGGTCGGCTCAGCTCTCCAGCTCTGCACAAGGCGCTTCTCAAGGGATTGCTCGACGGTGGACTCGATGTCATCGATATCGGCATCTGCACATCGCCGCTGGTGTACTTCTCATTGTTTACCCTGCCGGTCGGTGGCGGCATCATGATTACGGGGAGTCATAACGCAGCTGAATATAACGGGTTTAAAATTTGTATCGGGAAGACGGCGATCCATGGGGAGGAAATTCAGGACCTGCGGCGAGTGATGGAGCGGGGGGCCTTTGTCTCTGGTCGTGGGAAACTTTCCGAACACCCGATCATTCCTGACTACCTGGCCTACATCGAGAAAAGCTTTTCACATGTGCAGGCCCAGAAATTACATGTTGTGATCGATAGCGGGAACGGAGCAGCGTCGCTCGTGGCCAAGCAAGCCCTCGAGTTATTGGGGTGTAAGGTCACGGGGCTGTATTGCGATCTCGATGGGCGTTTTCCGAACCATCATCCGGATCCCACTGTGCTGGAGAACTTGTCCGATCTGATATGGGCGGTGAAGCACCATAAAGCAGATGTGGGAATTGGGTACGACGGCGACGCCGATCGAATCGGAGCCATCGATGAGCAAGGCAACGTACTGTGGGGTGATCGTCTCTTGGTCCTATACTCACGAGATATTCTGGCCGAGACACCTGGCAGTACCATCATCTCGGAAGTGAAGGCGTCACAAAGTCTCTACGATGATATTGCCAAGCACGGTGGGCGTGGCCTTATGTGGAAGACTGGTCATTCACTGATTAAAGCGAAGATGAAGGAGGAGTCCGCAGTGTTGGCCGGTGAAATGTCCGGGCACATGTTTTTTGCGGATCGGTATTTCGGATATGACGATGCCGTGTATGCGTCATGCCGGCTGGTTGAAATTTTGGCGAAAGCCGAACAGCCGCTTTCCGCCTTGACCTCGGATCTTCCCCCATCGGCAGTCACTCCTGAGATACGAGTGGATCTTCCTGATGCGGTCAAGTTCGACGTGGTTGAGCAAGTTCAAAAGAAGTTCGTGGAGTACTTGAAAACTCAAGAAGGTCTCGGACCACAGAAACTAGTCCTCAGAGACCTGATCATGATTGACGGCGTTCGGGCGATTTTCAAGGAAGGATGGGGGCTGATTAGGGCTTCCAATACCCAGCCAGCCTTGGTGTTACGGTTTGAAGCGTTGTCCTCTGCACATCTCGATGTTATTCAAGCGCTCATTGAAGGTGAGCTGATGGAGGCGAGACGAACACTCGGGTGCTAGCAGATGGTTCTTCCTGGCCTCTCTCATTTTGCGGCATCAGGCACCTATGTTGGTATGCTGCGGCTGTAGCGGTCATCATTCTTCTACCGATTTCTGCCGACCCCGGTGAATCGAAGCCTTGGGCTGAAACGAAACGACCATTTCAGGTCGGCGAACGGCTTACCTACAAGGTCTCCTGGCTCAATATGACAGCGGTGACTGCCGTGATGGAAGTGGCACCGATCCCGGGCATCTCTGATCATGGGGTGGCCAAGCTGGTAGGCACTGCGCAATCGACCCCGATCCTCACCAAGTTTTTCCCGGTCGATAGTCGTGTGGAGTCGGAACTCGATCTTGATACCCTTGCCCCGGAGCATATGACGTTTCGTCGGCGCGAAGGAAAGAAGAAAGAGGATATTGAGTACACCTTTCATCAAAAAGAAGGGATGGTGA
>CAZJOQ010000054.1:0-18541 GCA_964547625.1 uncultured Nitrospira sp. | reverse complement strand
CTGCTGCGCACGGTGGTCTGTCCGGGTTTGAAGGTAGAGGCACGGGAAGAGCTAGCGGTTGGAGCGAAGCCTGAACAGCTTGTGAGTATTCTCCAGGCGCTTCCTTCGGACGCTGTGGTTCTCTGCGTGGGCCATGAGCCCTTTCTTGGCGAAGTCGCGAGTCTCCTCCTGTGTGGAAAAGTGCTTCTGAATTTCCCGATCAAGAAAGCCGGGGCCGCTTGTATAGAAGCGGAAGGTAAGGGCAGGGCGGGGCAATGTCGGCTGCGCTGGTGGTTACCACCGATGCAGCTGCGGGTGTTGGGCAAGCGGGCACGGATGAAACGACAACGCGAACAGTCTTAGGCCCTGCCCCCTCCAGCGCTGATAACGGATTTGTGGTTCTGCAACACGGGGAGGATATAGCCTTTGAGCTCGTCCTGGATCTCTTCCGGCGCTTTTCTCGCGTCGACGACATTGAAGGAGAACTCAATGGCCATCTTGTCGAATTCTTCGATTAAGAGGGATTGGTATTTCTTAAAACTGTCATAAAGATCGGTTCCCAGCCGAAGGTCCATGCCGGATTCCCAATAATTCATGCCAGTGGTTTCGATGACACGAAGCGCAAGCGTCTCGACATCAATCCGCAAATAGCACACAAGGTCTGGAATCGGCGCGAACCCGAATACATCACGAATCCATGTGCGGTCGGCGCTACGCACGAAATCTCGCGCGAACGCTGTGTAGATGTAGCGATCTGCCAAGACGACAAACCCCGAGCGGAGAGCAGGAATGACCTGGTGCTCCAGGCGGTCGGCAAAATCCGTTGCATAGAGCAGGCTGAGAGACCATCGGTCGACGATATTGCCGGCTTTGGCCATTTCGATCGTTTTGGACATGAGATTGGATCGAGTCCATCCGGTCGTGATCACCCCATACCCTTGGACCTCCAACCATTCTTGTAACAGCTCAATGTGAGTCGAGCGGCCGACTCCATCGGTCCCTTCAATGGCGATCAGTTTTCCTTTGAGCTCACTCGGATTTATGTACGTCAAACCGTCGCCAAAAAAGCGTGCGTCGACCATAGGTGCCTCGTTTTGGTTTGTAGCCACGCAGGGTATCAGACACCAGCGTCCGCATGAGCTCCTGTTGCGTCTCGATGTCTTGGGTCGCATCCATCGTTAAGAGACCGAATTCGTCCACGATCTTGTCGTATTCCGTGAGAATTCGCGATTGGAAGATCTGAAAACTCTGGGTCAGGTCAGAGCTTAGATTCATATCCATACCGGCTTCATAGTACTTGAATTGACCGCGCGTCCCTCGCAGGAGTCGAGAGATGGCGACCTCAATCGGAACTTTGAAATAGAACGCCATATCGGGCTTGATGGCAAAGGCATAGAGTTTGCGGATCCACTCAGCCGACACGCCGCGGACGACATCGCGTGCGAACGCCGTATACATATAACGATCGGCCAAGACAATCATCCCAGCCTTCAGGGGAGGGAGAATGTGATGATAGAGTCGGCTGGCAAAGTCCGTGGCGTGCAGCAAGCTGAATGTTGTCGGGGTAAGACTCTTTGATTTCTTCCCTCGTTTCGTGGTCTCTTTCACCAATTCCGAGGAATTCCACTCGGTAAAGAAGACCTTATAGCCTTTTGACTCGAGCCACTTGTGCAATAGTTGCAGTTGAGTGCTCTTTCCTGATCCATCGATGCCTTCGACGATGATCAGCTTGCCGGGGTACGGGTGAGGTGCCGTCGTGAGGGTGTGGGGCTCATTCATGATTTGCGGGTTTCCAACAACACCTTTGAGAACTGGATCCGTTGGTGGAATACCTGTTCGAACAGATCAGCCCGACTCTTCGCCGCCCATAACTCCATCTCCGCATCGCCCGCGACGTGTGCCTCGATCATGATCTGTTTTCCGAATTTGACGTTCACGGCCCGGACAAGGGAGAAATGAGTGCGATCAAGTCCGTCGGCGATCCGCAATAAGGCCGCAAGAATCTTGACGACCCGTTGGAACCGAGGTGTGAGCCGGTCGAATTCTTCGTGCTTGAGCGCCGGGAGGGCGCGTCGGTGGTAGCGGGCGACGGTGGCAACCACGTCGATTTCTTCTGCGGCCAACCCGGCTATATCGCTATGTGTAATGAGGTAATAGGCGTGCTTGTGATGTTGTCGCGGATTAATGAGATATCCCACATCATGCAAGATCGACGCGTACTCCAGCCAGGTGCGTTCTTGAGGCCCTAAGCGATGCACCCGCTGCGTTTGATCAAAGAGACTCAGGGCGAGTTCGGCGACATGCAGCGAATGCGATTCAGGCGCGTGACAACGACGGGCGAGGCCGATTACGTTGCGGCGACGAATGTCGGGGATTTCGTTTTCAGCCTTCAGGCCCTCACGGTGCCGCACAATGAAATCGTAGATCACACCCTCGCGAATAGCCTTGTCGCATAATGTCAGGTCATTGAGGCCAGCAAGCTCCAGGAGGCAGCGGAGTAGGACGGTGGCCGGGAGGAGGGTATCGACACGTTTGGGATCCAGGCCAGGAATGGACAAGCGAGCCTTCACTGTGGCGCGGGCCAGCTCTGCTTCAAGAACACGGATATCTTTGACCGACACCGTCGCAAGGTTATGCTGTGGCAGCGGTCGTCCAGTATGGCGCAAATGGATCACCTCACCGATGTTGGCAGCCATACCGGAGGTGGCGACGAGCGAGCAAAACTTTTTAGTCTTGAATGATGCAACCGCCTCACGCAAGTGAGTGAGCACAGCCTGCTTAAGGGCGCGCATCATCTGCTCTGACGGCGGAGTTTTGGGAAGATACTGTTCAGCTAATCGGATCGCTCCGAGCTTCAGGCTCGTTCCATGAATCATCCCTTCCCGATGGCCCACGATCAATTCCACTGAACCGCCACCGATGTCCACGACCAATGTGGGTTCATCCGTGAGCGCGATACTGTTTTTGACCCCCAGGAAGATCAGGCGAGCTTCTTCGGTGCCGCTGATCACGCGCACCCTCAGTCCGGTTTCTTCCATGATCATAGAGACGAAATCACCGCCGTTTTCAGCCTCGCGTACCGCGCTGGTAGCAACGGCGATCACACGATCAAAACCTTTATTGCGGGCAAGTGTCACTAACGTCTTCAGGACTTCAAGGGCCCGAGCCATGACCTCATCGGCGAGTCGTTTGCTCGCAAACGCTCCGTTACCCAGCCGGGTCATGTCCTTGAAGCGATCAAGAATCTTGAAGCTGGCATCCGGCAGAATTTCTGCCAGTACCATATGGATGGAATTTGTTCCGATATCGATAACGGCAAGTTTTGACACAGAAATACCCTACAAAGTAACAAAGGGAAGAACGGATGAACCTTAGTGAATGAGTGAGGGGCTGTCAAGGAGCCATGTGTTAAATGTTGTGTTGTGATAGGTGCATGCGCCAGCGCAGTACGAAGAAGGTCAGGCCTATCATGTGTGCGGAGGAAACGGTGGGCGAGGTCTTTAACCTAAAAAGGAAGCAGACTTCCTAACAGTCTGCTGAAAAACTCGGTTTCTGCTTCGTGCACCGTTACAAGATGACAGAAAAGCTGTGGCACTCTATATTCCAGAATGCTCAAAAAAGCCGTCCAGCAAGGCCGCAGCGAGCGAGGAGGCGAGGCGTACGCTTCGGTACGTTGAGACTCTGCGTGACGCGAGAACGCCGCTGGAGGACTTTTTCAGCATTCTGCTAAGGGATCTTCTGGAATGGAGCAACTGGGAGAACATCACCGAGGCAGCTGTGTTGCGGCTTCATAGATAGTCCGGATCTCGTTGAGCGGTTCCCACTTCAACACGGAGAGGGTATCCTCAACATACCGAGTCGTACGCATGCCGTTCAGAACGCAGGTGACTCCTGGCGTGCTGGTGAGGACCCAGAGCGCCTTTTGAGAGAGTGAGGAGGCTCGACGCGAGGCCGGCAGGAATGGATCGATTGCTTGCGTGACCTGGCCGGTTTGGGTGCGGCTTCGCACGGTTGCTTCATGCCGGAGACCGCGCAGCAGACTCAGGAGTTCGGGAACATAGCGTTGACGCCAGTTTCCCCACTGTTCAGCCGTATCCCCTGACAGTCGATGGTCAAGCAGCTGGAATACTTGGTTGATTCGTGGAGCGATCATGCGATGTTCGATCTGTTCCCAATGTTCCAGCCCCTGAATCTGGGGGCGTAGCCGTTGCAGTTCGATCGACCACTTGAAGAATTCCGTTGGGGCCACGTCAGTCTCAGTACCCTGGATATGCGGTGCGATGGAGTTCCGGTATTCCTGTTCAAGCGCTCCCAGCTCCCCGAGATGTGTATTGAAATCAATGGGACTGTCTTCGAGCGGCAGATCCGACAGCCGTAGCATCCTGTTCTGTCCGAGCATGGCGTTTAAGGGTCGATTCACCAAAATCGCGATCTGGTTCTGCTGAGCATGTTCAAGGACGGTTTGAGCGTAAGTGGGGCCGGTGTTGGCGGTTAGGGCAGGGCCAGATTCTAGGAGATTCATCGGGCACTGAAGTACCTGAAAATGATGGTTGGCCGAACCTACGAGTTGGGCTGCGGTCTTTGCTGCCTGGATCATGCGCTCGAGCGAGGTTGCTTCCGGATCGTCACTTGGGGAAGCGACGGTATTTGAGGAGACGCCGTAATACCGTAGTCGCCCCTCCGAAACCTGAGATTCAAAGTAGAGAAAGGCTCGTTCGAGTCGGGCATAAAAGTCTGTGCGAAGCTTCTCTAAGTCTGTTTCGCCGCGATGCTTCGCTTCTGAGAAATAGTATTCCGGATTGTGTAGCAGGCAGAGATCCAGTGTAGCCAAACCAAGCCGATCAAGTGACAGCATCAGCTGATCTGCCAAGAACTCGGGGTGGATGCAGTGCCAGATCCCATCTCCGTATTTGACGACCTCAGGGTAGGGGCGGCCACTCGTTTCTCTGGACTCGGCAAGCTTCAGGTTCTCTCCCTGCACATATCCGATTTTCGAAACCACGATGAGTTCATCGCGTCGGATCTCGCCGGATGCCGCAAGCTCAGCCAGCACGGATCCCACCAACCGTTCGCTGTCGCCGTCCATGTAATTCGTTGAAGTGTCGATCAGATTACACGATGTCCGTAAGGCCTTTTTCAAAGCTTCGCGATGTTCCGTGGTGTGCATATCGACTCGGTACGTGCCGAACCCGATGCGTGTGGTGGTCAGACCGGTTGTGCCCAGTGTCGTAAAGGCGTGCACGAGACTGGATTCTCCGTCTCGCGCCATCATGCGGGAAGCATAGGCCGCGGTGCCTTGGCTTGTGGCATGCCCTGAGAGGGTGGCGCCCTGCAATAATCTCGGTTGGTCATGGCTGCCTGGCCTGGTCGCCAACTCTTTTGCCAATGTGTCTTCGACTACGCGAGGATCGGTGATCGGTTGGCGACAGCTATAATTCCGGCACACGTACAAAGTCGCTTTGCCGGAGATGCCTGATCTGCCATTTAGTAGGGGAAGAGAAGAGGGTTGCCCAGGCAATCCTGTTGCCACAACGCGGTTAGGAAGGTAGCATTGTGCCACCGCTTGGCGAAAGGCACGACACTCTTCGGGCGATTCGCTCGCCATGAGGGCCAGTTCCACCGGTCCTTCCGTGAGAAAATCGAGCACGGCCAGACTCTTGGCAAAGGCCCGAGGATAGCGAGTCATGTGCCGACCGTAGGCACGGACAGCAGAAATTGCAGCGCTGCGCCATTCGTCGCGATCGAAGTGGAACGATAGCCTGACAAGGGCTGAGGCAGCGACCGCGTTCGCGCTGGGAATCGCTCCGTCTGTACCCTCCCGGTGCCGGAGAATGAGTGATTCATGGTGCTTCGCCGTGGTGAAGAAGCCGCCTTGCTCCTGATCCATAAAGTCCGTGATCAAGAACTCCGCGAGTCGTGCCGCGGCATGGAGGTACGATTCGGCGCCACCGGCTTCATAGAGGTCGATCAATCCTTCGGCCAGGTAGGCGTAGTCTTCCAGATAGGCATCGAGATGTGCGCGCGCGGCTCGTGAAGTGCGAAGCAACCGGCCATCGGCCTTGGCATGACTTCGCAGCAAGAAATCGGCGGTTTGCGTGGCGCTTTCGAGATAGCGGGCCTCTCCAAAGACTCGCGCCGCCTCAGCCATAGCGGACAACATCATGCCGTTCCATGCGGTGATCACTTTGTCATCCAGCCCGGGAGGAACGCGTCGGCGGCGGGCTTCATAGAGCAGCGGTTTGACGCGGGAAGCGGTTTCCACTAACTCGTCTGGTGTGAGGTTGAGTTGTCTCGCTACCTCTTCGAGGGGTCGTAAGCGATTAGGAATGCTCTTGTGCTCCCAATTGCCCGATGCCGTGATATCGTAAAGCGCACAGAAACGTCGAGCATCTTCATCGTTCTTGAGAACATTTTCTACTTCATCAGGCGTCCAGACAAAGAACTTTCCTTCGATCCCTTCGGAGTCGGCGTCGGTGGAGGAATAGATTCCTCCCTCCGGCCCGGTCATTTCCCGTCCGATATAGTCGAGTATTTCGGTGGTTACCTGCCGGTAGAGCGGCTTCTTGGTGACTTGATAGGCCTCAACGTAGATGCGAGCGAGGAGCGCATTGTCATAGAGCATTTTTTCGAAGTGAGGAACCAGCCATCGCGCGTCGGTCGAATAGCGCGCAAATCCACCGCCGATGTGGTCATAGATTCCGCCGGCTGCCATCATATCGAGGGTCTTGGTGACCATCGTGAGCGTCCTGAGATCGCCTGAGCGTCGGTGACTTCGGAGCAAAAACGACAATCCCATGGCCGGAGGAAACTTCGGGGCTGTTCCGAATCCGCCATGGGCTTCGTCGAACTCTTCTTGAAATTGGCCGACGGCCTCGAGGAGCAGCGATTCACTGATCGAAATGGGGGAGGGGATCTGGCGCGTTCCTTGTAGTTGACGGGTGAGTTCCTTGGCCTGGGCTTGAACTTCCGATGGGCGTGCCTCCCAATGGTCGGCGATCTTCTTGAGAACTGAGCCAAAGCCTGGGCGTCCCCATCGATCTTCCGGCGGGAAATATGTCCCGGCGAAAAAAGGCTCTTGATCCGGTGTCAGAAACACCGTCATCGGCCAGCCCCCCTGCCCATGATTCATGGTGACCGTCGCGGCCATATAGATTTCGTCCAGATCAGGCCGTTCCTCACGATCGACTTTAATACAGATAAACCAGCGGTTCATGAGCTCGGCGATCGTCTCGTTCTCAAAGGACTCCCGTTCCATGACATGGCACCAGTGGCAGGCGGAGTAGCCGATGGAGAGCAAGATGGGGCGATTCTTGTCTTTGGCTAACTGCAGCGCGTCCGGTCCCCAGGGGTACCAGTCCACCGGGTTGTAGGCATGTTGGAGCAGATAGGGACTCGTTTCATGGAGGAGTCGATTGGGAGGTCGTGTGCCAGAAGTGGATGTCATGCGCTCAACCTAGCATCGTGGCGAGAACAGCGTCAATGTATAGCAGCACGCAAAAGGCGCTCATGCACGTGTGAGGCTACGTAATTTCTTGCGGGTGGTCGTTCTTGTGATAGGCTATAGTTGAGCGACATCTATGAGCGAGATCGGCCCCTATTCAAACTACCGTCTGACGGTTCGTCTGGAACTCTCCAACACGCCTGGCATCTTTGCCAAAGTAGCGGCACTCCTTGCGGAGGAGCAGGCGAATCTCGGGGCCGTCGATCTTGTCTCCGCAACAAAAACTCGCATGGTTCGCGATATCACCTTCGATGTGCAGAGCGAGGAACATGGGGAAAAGGTCGTGGCTCGTCTCGGCGAGTTACCCGAAGTCACCGTGCTTTCCGCTTCTGATCGCATTTTTCTGCTTCATCTAGGAGGAAAGATCCGAGTCAGCAGCAAGTTTCCAATCAGCACCAGAAACGTCCTGTCGATGGTCTATACCCCGGGTGTCGGTCGTGTCTCTCGAGCGATTGCTCAAGACAAGTCCAAGGTCTATACCTTTACGAGCAAGAGTAACAGCGTGGCCGTTGTGTCTGATGGATCTGCGGTGTTGGGGTTGGGGAACCTTGGACCGGAAGCGGCGCTTCCGGTCTTGGAGGGCAAGGTGATGCTCTTCAAAGAACTCGCCGGGATCGACGCGTGGCCCATCTGCGTGAATAGCCAGGATCCCGATGAGATCGTGCGGATCGTTCAAGGGATCGCACCCGGGTTCGGCGGAATCAATTTGGAAGACATCAGCGCACCGCGCTGCTTTGAGATCGAGCAGAAACTGAAACAATCACTTGATATTCCAGTGATGCATGATGATCAGCACGGCACGGCCGTTGTCCTACTCGCTGCGTTGACCAATGCCCTCAAGGTGACAGGAAAGCAGCTGGACCAAGTTCGCATTGTCGTCAATGGTCTGGGCGCCGCCGGTACGGCCTGTTGCCGCATCTTGCTGGCTGCCGGGGCGACGCATCTGCTGGGCTGTGACAAGGAGGGCATCATTCTCTACGGAGAAGCCGAGCAACTCCGCGCCTGCCGAACGGATCTTCGTGCCTGTTTGACCCGAGATCGCCCAAGAGGGACGCTGCGCCAGGCGCTGAAAGGGGCCGATGTCTTTATCGGCCTCTCGGTGGGTAATGTTCTCACCGCCGATGATCTCGATCTCATGGCGCCCAATCCAGTCGTCTTCGCGCTGGCCAATCCAGATCCGGAAGTTCCACCGGAGGTTGGGGTCTCTCATGCCGCCATTTTCGCGACGGGGCGGTCCGATTATCCCAACCAGATCAATAATGCATTGGCATTTCCAGGAATATTTCGCGGCGCGCTCGACGCGCAAACCAGCGAGATCAACGAAACCATGAAATTAGCCGCAGCCCAAGCCATCGCCAACGTCATTCCCGAGAACACGTTGAGCGAAGAGTATATTATTCCCAGTGTCTTTGACAAAGAAGTCGTCCCTCGTGTTGCGCGAGCTGTCGCCGCCGCAGCCCGTGCCACCGGAGTCGCCCGAAGACGAGCCAAACCAGACGATCCAACCGAAATCGAGTAGCTCCTCCGCCGGTGACCTGTCTACCGCAGATATGTTTTTGTAGCCTTCAGACCGCAGCTGTGGCTGTGGTAGAATACGCCCCCTCAGGAGTGAGAGGGGACCGATGCCATTTTCAACGGCAAAATTTCTCAAATTTCGAAGCGGAATGCAAAAGCGCATTGGTTCCCTCCGATCGAAAACCGAAGATAGTTTGGAATGTGCCGTCGAGACAATGATGGAAGACCGAGTGGATGGGTTTTTTCAGGTCGAACATGGGCTGGAGGAAATCATTAAGTCGCTGATCGAAATCGAAGAGGAACTGGAAGTGATCCGCGACCTGAGCGGTGCCATGCGACTCGAGTCCCGGCTGGAGTTCGTCGAAGACCGTTGGGACGAGTTTGATAGCGAAATTCGCGAACGCCCGCGACGCCGGAGGAAACGAGTCAGTCTTGCGGACATGCTGAAGGCCGCCAGTGGGAGCGGCGGCTTATCGGAGAATCCAACGACCGTGAATAATGCGTTGGATGCCTATGCCATCATGGGGGTGGAGTTCGGGAGTTCCCTCGCTGATGTCACGGCGGCCTTCCGCACCAAAGCCAAGCGACTCCATCCTGATTCGAACAACGGCGACCGGAGTTCAGAGCCTGAGCTCCGACGGATGCTTGAAGCGTATCAATTTCTCAAAGAATATCTCAGCCTCAGCAACACGGAACCGATGCGACCTCCGGATCGACCCTATTCCCCTTCTGAGTGACAGGCCTGTGACAATACCCACGCCGCATCACTACATTACGAGCGCGACCGAGTTGAGCGAGTTGTGCGAACAACTGAAAGATAGCTCGCGTTTGGCATTAGATACGGAATTCGTGGGTGAAGAGAGCTTTGTGCCGAAGCTCGAGCTCATTCAAGTCGCGACGGAACGCACGGCGGCCATCATCGATTTTCCTGCCGTCCAGTCGAATGGAGCGCTGGATACGTTCTGGGAGATCGTCTGTAATCCCGGAGTCGAAAAAGTGGTGCACGCGGGACGGCAGGATCTCGATCTGTTTGCGGTCCATGCCGGCCAGATCCCCAAACCATTTTTCGATACTCAAATCGCCGCGGCGATGGTGGGGTTGGGCTCGCAGGTCGCCTATGGCAATCTCGTTCAGCGAGTGCATGGGAAGAAGCTGGATAAGGCGCATACCTTTACGAATTGGAGTGCCCGCCCGCTGTCTCATGAGCAACTGGCCTATGCGTTCGAGGATGTGACCTTTCTGTTGGCGATTCATGATCATTTGCGCAGCCGGTTGTCGAAGCTGGGACGGCTCCCATGGGCGCACGAAGAGTTCGCGCGCCTTGAGGGGGTTGTCAGTGAAACTCGGCGCGAGCCGCAAGAACGCTATCAACGCATCCGAGGATGGGATCAGCTCAAGCCGAAGTCGGCTGCGATCCTGCGTGAACTCGCAGCCTGGCGGGAAGGGGAAGCGAAGCGTCGAAATGTGCCTCGCAGTCGGGTCGTCCGTGATGAAGTCCTGCTCCAAATGGCGCGGCATCCCCCACGACAGATGGACGAGTTGCGCAAAGTACGAGGCCTTCATAGCTCCGAGGCGGATCGCAACGGAGAGGTGTTGTTGATCACAATCCAAGCGGCCCTGGCGCTTCCTCCCTCCGCCTGGCCCGTGCTCTCGAAAGAGCGCAAACCGGAACCGGAGTCCACCGGGCTGGTTGAACTGCTGCAGGCGCTCGTGAAGGCCTGCGCACTCAAAGCAGAGATTGCGCCGACTCTGCTGGCGACTGCGGCAGACTTGCAGGCATTGGTCGATGCCAAGACTGATCACGCTGCTCTGGAGCTACCACTTCTGCGAGGATGGCGTCGCATACTTGTTGGAGATGTCCTGCTTAATGCGCTGGAGGGAAAGCTGGCCGTGACGGTCGATCCGAACATCCGGGCCGTCAGGTGGTCGCCTTTAGATGAAACACCAGACTCCTAAGTCACGCAGCCCAGTAAGGCCGCAGCGAGCGAAGAGGCGAGGAGGTACATACCAAGCTTCGCTTGAACCGCTCGCTTCGATCTCAGGCGAGCGGATAAGCACCTGCCCATGCCTTATCCCCGTCCGTTGAGCCTCTGAGCAATGCGAGAACGCCGCTGGCGGACTTTTTCACCATCCCGCTACAGGAGTTTCTTGATCGAATCCGCAGGCCTCGCAAGCATCGCCTGGTCGCCCTTTTCGACGATCGGCCGTTGAATAAGGTCCGGGTGCTGGACCATCAGATCGAGGAGCTGGTCGTCGGAGAGTTGTGTTTTCCCCAAGCCCAGCTCCTGGTAGATTTCTTCTTTAGTTCGGAGCACGTCTCGAGGGGACAAGCCAGCCTTCTTCAGAATAGCTTTTAACTGTGCCTTGGTAAATGAGCGTTCGTAATAGTTGATTGCCGTAAAGGATTGGCCGCTCGCTTTGAGCAGCTGGACTGCTTGCCGGCATGTCGTACAGGTTGGTTTGTGATAGATGGTGATATCCGCCATAGCCACTCCTTGGTGAGAAAAACACGCCTTGACGATTTTTTTCAGTCTATGCTTAGATCTCGAACAGTAACTGTTGTGCTATAGGATTGTCCATGCCGTGGGTTGGAACCAGCTCAGCCGGTCAGTTTGCCTGCACCACTGCCTCGGAGCGGACCCTGAAGGACCTTCGTATCAAACGTAAGGGGCAGCCGGTTTTTGTGCTCGGCCATGTGCTTGCGCGCAAAGAGCAGGAAGCTATCTTCGATGCCTTTAACGACCGCCTTGCTGTCGTGAAGTTTAATGACGGAGGGCTCGTAGGCTACGATCCGCGCGAGCTTCTGCTTCCTACGGACATCGATGAGCATGGTATTCCCTATTTCGAAATTCGGCCCTGCCGATCCTGCGAGATATTGTTCCCGTTGACGATGGAGGAATGCGATTCCGACCAGGAGCCCGATCGTTGCCCGGACTGCATGATCTGATCGACAAGGCCTCCATGCTCAATCGACAAAGGGCGCGATCTCCAAGGCCTTTCGTAGCAGGCAATCTCCCGCAAATCCCTGCAATACCATCGGTAACATGGCGGCATCAATGGCCCGAACCGACAGTACGTGGAATCCGTCTTGAGACTGGTGCCCTTCCAGCTTCAGCGCGTGACAGATCTCCAGTTTCTTCCAAATTAGGTTGGAGAGAATCTGTTCCGACGCCAGCAATCTCATCTGTGAAACCGTCCCGTCGATGGAGATTCTGGCCGGCACTCGCGCCGTATCCTTGGGATCCTCGCTGACCACCGCGAAGGCCACAACACCATCGTCGGCGATGACGAGAGACGGTCCGAGGAATTCCATCGCTAAAATGAGCAGGCAGACGATGGCGCCTGCTCGTCGCATCGACGTCTCTCGACCGGCATTCAACATGGCCTGATCGCACTCACACGTTGGCTGTGGTCAGTATGCCAACCACGATTTTCCATTGCAAGAATGACACGGAGCTATGATAGGGTAACAGAACGAATCAACTCAGTACCGTATCTCTAATCGATGGTGGGTTATGCCGCATGACTTCATGCCGGGTTTAGCTGGTGTTCCAGCCGCTACGTCATCGATCAGCGATGTCGACGGCCAGCGTGGGATCCTTGAGTATCGCGGAATTCGAGTCGAGACGCTGTGCGCCGAATCTTCCTACCTGGAAACAGCGTATCTTCTTCTCTTCGGGCACCTCCCGTCGGCAACCGAGTTCCACCAATGGAACAACGACGTCACCCATCATCGACGCATCAAGTTCCGCATCGTCGATTTACTGAAATGCCTGCCCGAACAGGGCCATCCGATGGACGCGCTGCAGGCGGCGGTGGCGGCGCTCGGGATGTTTTACCCAGGTCGGAACGTCAAGAACGTGGAGAATAACTATTGGAGCGCGGTGCGGCTTGTGGCCAAATTGCCCACGATCGTGGCTGCCTGGGCGAGACTGCGGCACGGTGACGATCCCATTCCTCCGCGCGATGATCTCGGCTTCAGCCAAAACTTTTTGTACATGCTCACGGAGTCCGTGGCTCCCTCATTGTGGGCCGATATTTTCGACGACTGCCTCATTCTTCATGCCGAGCACACGATGAACGCGTCGACCTTTACCGGATTGGTGACGGCGTCGACTCTGGCGGATCCCTATACCGTCGTCGCGTCCTCTATCGGCGCCTTGAAAGGTCCCTTACACGGGGGTGCGAACGAGGAAGTCGTGGTGATGCTCAGAGAGATCGGCACTGCCGAGCAGGCGAGGGCGTATGTCACGCGCGCCCTGGAAAGCAAGAAAAAACTGATGGGATTCGGTCACCGTGTCTATAAAGTAAAAGATCCTCGTGCGACTGTGCTCCAGCAACTCTGTCGCCGGCTGTTTGCCGAATCAGGAAGCTCCCCGCTATATGACGTGGCCTTGGAAGTGGAAGCTGTGGCCGGAGAATCCTTGAACAGCAAAGGCATCTATCCGAACGTGGATTTTTATTCAGGCATCATCTACAACAAAATGGGCATCAGCGTAGACCTCTTTACCCCGCTCTTTGCGATATCCAGAGTCTCGGGCTGGCTCGCCCATTGGCTGGAACAGTTGCGGGAAAATAAACTGTTCCGTCCCGACCAAATCTACTCCGGCGAGCACAATCGACCGTATGTGCCCATCGACCAACGCTAACACCTGTATTTACCGAGACCTCCCCAGGCCCTTGACTTCCTCATAGCCAGGTTTATCTACCAATCAGGCAGTTGAGTCGACGCAGCGCCAGTAGCGATAACCTGACAATTCAATAGGCAAACCCTAAAGGAGGTTACTATGGCACTCGTACGATGGGATCCATTTCGAGAGTTGGAAGAAGTCTCAGATCGGTTGAATCGGGTGTTTGCGCGTCCGGCTGCGCGATCGTCTAATGGTAAGGAGACCATGATTGTCGCGGATTGGACGCCCTCCGTTGATATCAGTGAAACGGAAGGGGAGTATCAGATCAAGGCTGAGATCCCTGATGTGAAGAAGGAGGACGTGAAAGTCACATTGGAAGATGGGGTCCTCACGATTCAGGGGGAGCGCAAGCACGAGAAGGAAGAGAAGGGAAAGAAGTACCATCGGATCGAGCGATCGTATGGCAGCTTCGTCCGGACCTTCTCCTTGCCTGATGTGATTGACAACGACAAGGTGAAAGCTGAGTTCAAGGATGGAGTCCTCAATCTCCATCTGCCGAAGTCGGAAAAGGCGAAACCGAAAGCCATCGAAGTGAAGGTGGCGTAAGTCGCTCCGCAGCGGATTCGTACAATGAAGGCCCGCCTGGGAGGCGGGCCTTTTTATTTTGGGGAGATATTCAATAAATATTTCTCTATCGAGAATAAAGCTGCTGTTTGGCAACTCCAAGGGAGTGTGACCTAAAAGTGCAGGACAGCGTACACCCAGATAAAAGGAATCCAGTTGAAAAGATATTCTCATTGCGTCCATGGCGGAAGCCGGTAGGATTAGTCACTGAGCAGCGCCATGCTCAATGAAAAGGCAGGAAGGCAAGACGTGACGCTCAGCTTGGTGCGGCGTGTACTTGCGCCATTAAAGGTTCAGGTGCTTCGATAAAACTCGGTGATAAGAATGATGCATAAAACAAGACCCCAAATTGCTTTGAATTCGCGGAATAGGTATTGGCTCGTTAGTCGAGAATTCTCACATCCACGAAGTGCATATCTGCCCGCTCCGCCCCGGTGTAGGTGTGGCCACCGGCGGGCGCGCCGGCTGGCGCGGTGTCGATGGTATTAGTGGCCCGTAGCACCGTTATGAGTTTGCCACTCTTGCCTCCTTGCTCGAGCCGGATGACACCCACCCCTGGACAGCTGCCCTGCGCGGCGTGGTTGGCAGTGATGGGTGCCGGCCCGCGAAACGCGATGAACAGGTAGTCGTCATTGGGGCTGCGGGAAATCAGGTCGGGCGCGGGGTCGTTTCGAAGTAGCCCAGGGTCGTCCTGAACGCTGGCGGCGGCGCAGGGGCCGATGCCGCTTCCATTCCCGTTGGCCGACGTGAGGTCATAGGTCTCCTTGTTCTTGGACTGCCCCCTCGTCTTGACTACCTCGACGTTGTTACGGATCCGGTCGCCGATATGGACATACTTTTCGTCAAGCGTGGCCACCACGCCATGGGCGTCGCGCCGTGTGGTGATACCCGGCAGTTGTCCCGTCAGATTGGGAGCGGTCCCACCGATGTTGCCGTTACTGTCGGTGTTGGTCGTGTCCTTGAACGCGACAATGGGGGTGGGCGCGTTTTCCACGTTGTGCCTAGGTGCGAAGGGAAAGCTCGCGTGGTTCAACGTGTAGACGGTAAACGTCGAATGAGTGGCCCCTGCCGCCGAGGCCGCGACACCGGCGTCAAGATGGATGAGACCGTTGGCCTGTGCACCGGCGCATCCCGCACCGTTGATCAGTTGGTTGCCGTACTCGCCGACAATCGCCATCGGCGTGGCCGCCGAATCAACCACCAGGAGGCCGCCGCCGGCCAGCGTCACGTAGATGAGGGAGTTGTCGTAGGCTGGGATCGGGCAAAGGATCGCCGTGTTCGGCCGACCCCCGGCCGACCCGTTCGGGCCTGTTGCGCAGCCATTCTCTTTGCAGAAGCCATTGGGCGTGAGGTCTCCAAAGGCCGGCGACCCAGCTTGGATGCTGCCGATAAGTGGGTGGTTTACGGCGTTGTTGCCGAGGTACACGCGCGGTGGCACCACCGTTGTCTGCCCCTTACCGACCCCGAGCGCGGCAGGCACGCTATAGGTCAATCCAATAATCTTGTCGTTGGCGTCACGGGTGACATCGATCCGCTCGACTATGCGACCGTCCAGGTTGCATACGAGGATGGCCAGCCCGTCGAATCGCCAGAAACTCATATGGTTGGTACGCCCCGTCCCAGTCTGGGTTGCCCGAAAGAGAGCGACACCTTCCTTGCTCTCGGCATCCATGACCCCGATCATGCCGCCGCCTGGCGCAAAGAAGCTCAGCAGCGCGTACTTGCGTTGAGGGTCGATAAACGACGAATGCAGACGGCCCGTGACTGGGCGAGTGCTCCCGGTTGGGTTATTCAACTCGTCGTATTCGGCGAGGGTGGCGGGGAATACAAGGTTCGTGTCGCAGGGTGCACCGGTTCCGGCGCAGGGAAGGGGTTGGGCTGCCGGTCCACCGGTGATCTGTTTCGTCACGTCGTCGCTGTGCCAGATCCAGACGAAGCTTCCATTCAGGCCGAGCCCAGTCTGGCCAGCCACTGAGTTGGATTGGTCGCTGCCCCACAGTTCGTACTGGATCAGACCGCGCGGACCGTTGCCTGGCTTGGCCTCAGCGCATGGCGTCAGAAGCAGTATTGGGGACAGCAAGACCACCGCGAAGAAGACACTACGCAATTGAGAGATCATCACAGCCTCCCGGTGAGAGTAGAAGAAAGAGCGATATATTCTGTACGAGCGTGTAAGTAATAAGTATGGGTGATGGCTGATGAGGGCGTTCACGACCGCCCCGGAGACGATCGGGTGAGAGGGCGTAGTCCTCACCGTTGGGAGGAGCGGAACGAGTGACAATACCAACAGGCAATGGCATGGTCGACCCCGCCATCAAACTCAACGCAAAAGTTTCGAATCGCGCGGTAAAGCTACGCGCCATCGGGCCCTAAGTCAAGGTGGGACTGTTGAATAATTGGCAAAATGGCGGTCTTTTGAAATCCGCACCGTTTTAAGAACAATAGGTTACGATTTCAGTTTCCACAAAAAATCCAATTCTTCAACAGTCCCAAGGTGGAATTGGGGTCAGAGAACAATTCTATTTGCATACCTCCGACGCCCTCGACCGGATCGCCCAGCTCACCGATGTCATCAACGGCGTGACCCAATTCGGGTATGACGCCAACAGTAATCTCCTCACGGTCACCGATGCGAAGAGCTAACCGACGGTGTACATCTATAACACGATGAATCGCGTGCAGAGTTGGTGGGGTCGGGTTTTGTTTTGTGTAACACCACACACCCGAAAGCAATTGGCTACTGTGCCATAATGCTTTGGCAGGGCTCACCACAGGCGGGGCAATAACCAATTTTGTCTGCGACGGATTGAATCCTGTCGAAGAGAAGAACGGGATTACATTCATGACCTCTAGCGACCGAAGGTCGTGCCGGTCAGTTTCTTTGCGACGATCGGAAGATGCTTTTGGGCTTCGGTTCCTTGAAAGCCGAACGTCAACACAAACCCAGAGCATTTTGTGTATCCCACTCCCCCTGGACCACGCCCGTTCTTGAAATCCCCGACTACCATGTCGCCTCCCGTGCAGATGGGGAAGGGGGTTTTCTTGAAGACTGGATTCTGCAAATTCGCTTCAATGACCTGTTTCATCGCCGCCACCGTTTCATCTTGCTGCTCGATGTGGACATAGACCGACAGCGCCTGAGCATCCGGCCATTGCCAAGCGCAGCCTTCTCCGGTCCCTTTGCTTGACTGGAGAGTCGATAAGGTAGGGATTGTCAGCAGACTACAGACTTGAGCTGCCAGAGGGCTTGCCGCATGGGCCGAGGATGCGATGAGCGCTCCACAAACGAGGAGAAGCGACCGTATCACATTGCATTTCGCTGAAGAAAAGCGAGGAGTGCAAGGATGAGTCGCGCTTCGCATGGTGTTCCGTTTCTTACTGATCGTGTTGCGTGTTGGTTAAGCCGAACGAACAACTGTTTGAATTGTAGTCGTTGCATTCCGTCCTTTCAATGGGCGGTCGCTCGGCCATGTCAGTCGGTTCTGGAGATCGCACGGACAGACAGCAAGGGGGGGCAGGTTCTCCCCTTGACAGCCATTTTCTAGGTGACCTTGATTTCTTTGCGCAGTTGCGGTTCCCAAATAGGCTCCAGGAACGAATTGGCAAATCAAAAATAGAGGATATTCATGATTGCTTCCTTTCCGAGGAAGTGATCAATACGGAAGATCGATTCTTCCGGGAACACGGACCGCGCAAGACGAGACGCGGGCATGTTCGGCCAAGCCGGACGCCGCAAGCCCTTGTACGACCGTCGCGAAAAGCGCAGGCGGGATGCCGAGGTAGTGTGTGGGGTACCGAGCACGACCTAGTGCCGGACGTATCGCTGTGAACGTCGCCAGGTCATTGGAATCGCCCTCTACATACTGGAGCAGGGAAAGTAGATGGCGGAGCGCACGCGGGTGATGGATCTCTCCCGATTGCTTGATGCTGTTCGTGACGTGCGTGCGCAGGTGTGTCGGGCTTCCCTTGCAACATCCGTTGCTGTCGATCCGAACCGCTCTCCCATCACGTTGATGGTTTGTCTGATGGCGGTTGTCATCTTCACGATTTGCTGTTCTGGTGTCATGGCGTGTTTCCTCCTATCATGAGTTGCAGGCGTTTGCCGAGAAGTCCTTTGCCTCTCCCCGCGATAGTCTTCGCCTAAGATAATCGAAAAAACTCAGCCCCGTCGGGCATAGCCAACGAACTCGGCATTGGAAAAGCTTGCCGGTGTTGAAGCGGCGGAGACCGGGAAATCATACGCGCAGGGAGGAATCAGGACGCACATCGCGTCTGCAGGTGTCGATACTTC
>CAZJOQ010000053.1:0-18662 GCA_964547625.1 uncultured Nitrospira sp. | reverse complement strand
CCGATCCGGAAAACCACGGCAAGGTGATGGACCGCGGACTCTGGCGCTACACACGTCATCCCAACTACTTCGGTGAGTGCCTGATCTGGTGGGGCTTCTCCCTTTTTGCAGTACCGACGGGAGCCTGGTGGACGATTGCGGGACCCCTGCTCCTCACCTACCTGCTCCTGAAATTCTCAGGCGTAACACTGATGGAGCAGACAATCATCGAACGGCGACCTGCGTATCGAGAGTATATCGCTCAGACCAATGCCTTCCTTCCCGGCCCTCCGAAACAGGGCATGGAGGGTTCCATTTGAGGAAACAGTTACCATGAGCAGTGCCTGTTCCGTGAGCAGCAGGTTTCCCATCGCGGCGTCCATCCTCGCATTCCTGGCCTGCCTTGCAACCTCCTCCCAAGAGACTTGGAGTGCCACTTCGCAGACCTATGACTTCAAGGTGTTCCTCGGCAAGGATGAAATCGGACACCAGCGCTTTGACGTCTCTTCGGCAGGCGAGCGGACCCAGGTCAGGGTAGACGCGCACTTCACGGTCAAGTTCCTGTACATCACGGTCTACACCTATCGACATACCAACATCGAAACATGGGAGGGCGCGTGTCTACGCGAGATTCGTGCGGAGACGGATGATAACGGCGAGTCTTTCTTCGTGACCGGCATTGTTCGGAACGGGCAGATGCACGTGCAGACGCAGGCCGGCAACTGGGTCGGCGAGGGCTGTCTCAAGACCTTTGCCTACTGGAACCCTGAGTGGATTACGGGCGAGCGATTGCTGAATTCGCAGACCGGCGAACATCAGCCGGCGTCCATTCTTGTGGTGGGCGAAGAGACGATCCCCGTGCAGGGAGTCCCGACTCGAACCACACATCGCCGCATCGTAACCGACAAGTTCACGATCGATCTCTGGTACACCTTAAACGGCCGATGGGTCGCCCTTCACTCCACCACGAAGAAGGGCGATACCCTACGCTATATGCTCCAGTGAGGTGCACATGTCCTCTGTGAGGTCATCATTCTTCATGCCCGTTGTGCTGCTGACGCTCGCTGCCTGCAGCAGCCCACCATCTATTCGCACCGCGACGGCCGTGGACTTGGAGCGGTTCATGGGGGACTGGTATGTCATCGCCAATATTCCAACCTTTATCGAAACGAACGCCTACAACGCCATGGAGTCCTATCGCTTGGCCGAGGACGGGACCGTGGCCACGACCTTCAGCTTCCGTGAGGGTGGCTTTGAGGGCGCACGCAAGACCTATCATCCGACCGGCTATATCATCGATACGGAATCGAATGCCGTCTGGGGTATGCAGTTCATCTGGCCGATCAAGGCCGACTATCGCATTGTCTTTGTTGACGAGTCGTACAGTCAGACGGTCATCGGACGAACCGCGCGCGATTATGTGTGGCTGATGGCCCGGACACCTGAAATTTCTGATCCGGACTACCAGCGGTTTCTGACACTCATCGCTGGGGAGGGCTACGATGTTTCTAGAGTCCGCAAGGTTCCGCAACGGTGGAATCAATGACAGTGCCGCCCTGCAGGGCCATCCGACTCCGATGTCACCGGACTGGACGGAGGAGTCACTGAGATAATATGAGAATCGCGGTCGTCGGCACAGGTATTTCTGGGATGGTCGCGGCGTATCTCCTACACCGAGATCATGAGATCACTGTCTTCGAGGCTGCTGATTATGTCGGCGGACATACCAATACGGTCGAAGTCCCGATAGAAGGCCGAGGTTACGCCATAGACACCGGATTCATTGTGTTTAACGACTGGACCTACCCGAACTTCATTGCCCTACTCAAGAAATTGGGCGTGGAATCGCAACCGAGCAACATGGGCTTCGGTGTGAAATGCGAGCGAACCGGCCTCGAGTACAATGGGACCTCGCTGAATACACTGTTCGCCCAGCGGCGAAACCTGCTCCGCCCCTCGTTCTACCGGATGATACGGGACATTCTGCGCTTCAACCGTGAGTCACTGGAACTGCTGACACTGACGGAGCCAGGTCCTTCACTTGGCTCCTATCTGGAGACTCATCGATACTCAAGGGAGTTCACCGAGCACTACATGGTTCCAATGGGAGCCGCCATTTGGTCAGCCAGTCATGAGGACATGTGGAAGTTTCCGGTCCGGTACCTCGTCCAGTTTTTTAAAAACCATGGCATGCTTTCGGTCGATGACCGGCCGACTTGGCGGGTTATCAAGGGTGGCTCGCAGCGGTATGCTGACAAACTCATCGCACCGTTCCGCCACCGGATTCATCTCAACTCCCCGGTCGAATCGATGGCACGATTCCCAGGTTACGTGGAGATCCGCGCGAAGATGCAAGGGCGCAACTACCGAGCCATGCGGTTCGACCACGCGATCATCGCCACGCACAGCGATCAAGCCCTCTCACTTCTGGCCGACCCCTCACCGACGGAAAAGGAGGTGTTGGGTGCGATCGACTATCAAGAGAATGAAGCCGTGTTGCACACTGACAGGTCGTTACTCCCCAAGCGCAAACTGGCCTGGGCCGCATGGAATTACCACTTGCTCGGCACCCAACCGGATCGTGCGGTTCTGACCTACCACATGAATAGGCTGCAGAGCCTGACCGCGCCCTGTGAGTTCTGCGTCACACTCAATCACGCGCAAGCCATCAATCCGGCCAAGATCCTTCGTCGCATCACCTATCATCATCCGGTCTACTCAGCGGAAGCCGTTGCCGCGCAGAGGCGCCACGGCGAGATCAACGGCGTCAATCGGACGTCCTATTGCGGTGCTTACTGGGGTTTTGGGTTTCATGAGGATGGACTGAACAGTGCGCTGGCCGTCTGTAAGCCCTTCGGGAAGGACCTCTCATCATGAAGAGCGCCATCTATACAGGACACGTTCGGCACCGGCGGTTCAGTCCGGTTCCACACGCGTTCACCTACCGGTTGTTCATGATGTACGTGGACCTGGAGGAACTCGCAACCGTATTTGAGGATCGCTGGTTCTGGTCTGTTGATCACACCAATCTCGCTTCGTTCAATCGCGTTGACCATGTGGGTGATCCAATCATTCCGTTGGACGAATCGATCCGACAACTTGTGGAGGAGAGAACGGGCAGTCGACCGGCTGGACCGATCCGTCTCCTGACTCACTTCCGCTATTTTGGGTATGTCTTCAACCCCGTCAGCTTCTATTTTTGCTATGACCGCTCCGATGATTCTGTTGACACCATCGTCGCGGAAATCACGAATACCCCATGGGGAGAACGTCACTGTTACGTCTTGGGAACCGAACACAATCACGCCAGCGGCAGAAGGAAGCGCTACCGACTCGACAAGGTGTTTCACATCTCGCCCTTTATCGACATGGACGTGGCCTACGATTGGCGGTTCACCGAGCCGACGTCGCAATTGGCCATCCACATGGAAACTCTTCGCGACGGACGGCCGTGCTTCGATGCCACGATGCGGCTGGAACGACGAGAGCTATCCGGGTCATCTTTGGCGCGCGTCCTTGCGCAGTATCCCCTGATGACGGCCAAGGTCATCGGAGCTATCCATTGGCAGGCCTTGAGACTCTGGGTCAAAGGTGTCCCATTCTACGCTCACCCAAATAAACGAAAGGAGCCGTCGCCTGCGGCGACGCGTCAGACACCATCATGAGCAACCGTACGATTCCACCCGGTCTTGTGGCCGACGATCGGTCGAGCGGGCAACAAGTTCATTCGACGATCGCGCCCTGGTTTTACCGTCTCGCACGTCGAGCGGTTTTCTCTCGCCTGTCGAAGCTGGAGTTCGGCAGCGTGACAATCGTGGAAGGACACGAGCAGTTCCAGTTCGGCCACATCACCGCACGCTGCCAGCTGAGGGCTACCGTGACGATTCAGGACCTCCACGTCTATGCAGATATTACCCTGGGCGGCACGGTGGGACTGGGTGATGCCTACCGCCGTGGCTTGTGGAGTTGTGACGATCTGACGACCTTGGTCAGGATCTTCGTGCTGAATCGCACGCTCTTGGATCACATGGAAGGTGGCCTGGCGCTGGCGACCAGGCCATTGCTCAAGACGATCCATTGGCTGCATCGCAATACGATGGCCGGCAGCAGGAAGAACGTCGCAGCCCACTACGATCTGGGCAACGAGTTCTTTCGTCTCATGCTTGACGAGACGATGATGTACTCTTGCGCTTACTTTGAGCGACCGGACGCGACGCTGGCGGATGCCTCACGCGTGAAGAACGATCGCATCTGTCGAAAGCTGCAGCTGGTCGCCAGCGACCATCTCCTCGAGATCGGCTCCGGTTGGGGTGGATTCGCCATCCATGCCGCGTCTCACTATGGTTGCCGTGTGACGACCACAACGATCTCGCGGCGGCAGTATGACCTGGCTCTGCAACGAGTTCGAGATGCCGGCTTAGGTGATCAAGTGACGGTGTCGCTCACGGATTATCGAGACTTGCCGAAGCTCGGTGTGCAGTTTGACAAGCTCGTCTCCATAGAAATGATTGAGGCCGTCGGGCATGAGTATTACTCAACGTTTTTCAAGATCTGCAGTCGCATGTTGAGGTCTCACGGGCTGGCTTTAATCCAGGGCATCACGATTGACGAGCAATTCTACGAACGGGCAAAGCGCTCCGTGGACTTTATTCAGCGCTATATTTTCCCCGGCAGCTGCATCCCGTCCGTGAGCGCTTTAACGCAAGCGTCGGCGAAAGTCGGCGATCTGGGACTGATTCACCTTGAAGATATCGGCGTGCACTACGCTCCGACGCTGCGGGCCTGGGGGAGGAACATTGTCACAAAGCTTCCAGAGATCAAGGCGCTGGGATATCAACCTGAATTCCTCCGCCTGTGGGATTTCTATCTCTGCTACTGCGAAGGCGGCTTCCTTGAGCGCTCGATCAGCACCGTACACATGCTTTTTTGCAAGCCGGACTGGCGGCCTCAATCTACAGGATGCTGATGCATTGAGGTCGACCTCCGCTACGCTTAGCCATTCGATCTTGAATTGGTCGCCAACACGTTGACCGAGCAGATCCAGCGGCTCTCCAAAGCAGCTCCGTACGGGAAGCCGTGAAAAGACATGTTATGAGTCGGCTCTACAGTGTAGAATACTCGCGAGTATCAGCCACTCCACAAGGAGGGATCAATGGTGACGGTTCGTGAGCAATTGGCAAACGCGTTCCATGACACTCAATCCTTTAAATGTGATCGGGACAAGGGGTTCAAGCTCGCATCCGGCGAGATCAGCCCTTTCTACGTCGATTGCCGTGCTCTCATGGCGCATCCTGAAGCGCGTCGTTTAGTGGCTGAACTTGCATACGAAGCGGTTGCAGGAATTGAATTTGATTGTTTGGGAGGGCTGGAACTCGGAGCCATACCGATCGCCATCACCATTTCCGATTTCGGCTGTGCTGCATCCCGTCAGCACCTATGGAGGACTTTTGTCGTCCGTAAACAGGTGAAAGACCATGGATTAGGAAAGTTGATCGAGGGCAGCATCCGTCACGGTGATCGGGCGTTGATCGTGGATGATGTCCTCACGAGCGGTGGGTCCTTGCTCAAGGCGGTCGCGGTCGCGCGGGATGCCGGGCTTCGTGTAGATTATGCGTTAGTGATTGTGGACCGTCAGGAACAGGACGGAAAAGCTCGGCTCGAAAAAGAGGGCGTTCGGCTTATAAGTCTCTTAACTATTCAAGATCTCAGGCAAACACTACACCACACGTAGTACGACCCTCGCGGGATGCCCATATCGTAACTGCTTTTCATTTGCACTCAAACTGAATTCCCCACCGCCGCTCTTCGACCAGTTCTTGGGCTCCATCAAGCGGACTCACCACACGAGAGCGCCCCTTTGCTTCTCCCTCCCGAACAATAGAATAAGACCTGCCGCTACATTTCTCTTTCATGAGGTCGAGCGCCTCCTTTCGAAACGAGGAAAGGATAGGTCCCTGTCCCTCCTTAAATGGATAGATGGCCACTCCACCCGTGTCGTGTTGCTGAACGATCTTTGCGCCATCGGCACAGCCTCCAACGGCTAGGCACGCCGCTACCACAGCGGTTTTCACCCAAGACTTGATCATTATCTTGGACTCGCGCCAACCACTGTGGGCAAGGGAATATGACTACCGGTGCCTCCAGCGAACAGGCCCTTCCATGAAGCGCGATCCTCTGTGTCCTTGTTTTTCTGCCAGAGTGATTCCAGAATGCGAACATCCGAGGAGGATCCTCCATCCATTGCCATCGCTTGACGCACAGCGGGAAGTACGTCCTTGAAACACTGACCGATATCATATAACCGCGCGACTCCAAGACTCTTAAAGAGAAGAATGTGTCCGTCTTTCCTTTCAGCAACAATCGTCTGATAGGCATATTTCCCGGTCTCGCGCACACGGACCTTCCCCGTTCGGTCAAGAAGCATAAGGGCCTGTGCGGCCTCTCGATAAGGTGGCCTCCCTTCATCGAAGACCTCCGATTCCAAATCAAGGACTCGCGCCTTTCGTAACCCCGAATCTGACGGTTCCGCGACAAACAGCCCTTGCCACGAGGGGTGACGCCGGCCTCCCAAGGGACGCCCGTCCTTATAGAGAAGCCCAAGGTACGCAAAGTTTTCTCTGAATAATCCTGCATTAAATACCACGTGGTGACCTGTTCGCTTCTGCCATTCATCGATTCTAGGTGGCTCCGACAGCCCTTCCTGGGCGTAATAATGAATGGAGAACTTTGTCCGTTCAGGATCGAAATCGACAACCAGCATTCTAGGAACGATCGGGCATTGAACCTCAGCTCTCCACACCGAAACCCTGATACCATCAGAAATCTGTAGCCATGAGATATCCTCAGCTAAGCTGGGATTGGGGAGCACGCACGCGCCCATCAATAGATATGTCGCTCCATATATGCTCCATCGTGACGAATGTCGCCTCGTGATCACACCTGCTGCAGATGCCCAATCACGGAACGATTCTAGGTATCGTCTTTTCATGTATCAGGACTATTTCAGGATCGATGACCGCGATAGCACCGATGCTTGGCCTTTCCTCTTCTGATTGGAAAGCTTAAGGTCGAGAACTTCGCGCACCTTGTCTGCTACCGCTTCTGGCGTAAATGGCTTTTGCAGGTAGGCCCAAGATGGCTCACGGGCACTGACATCAACATCATCCATATAGCCAGAGATCAAGAGAACACTGAGCTCTGGCTTAATCACCCGAAGATTCCGAACCAGTTCCACGCCGCTCATTCCTGGCATGACGATATCGGTGAGTACCAGTTGAAGTTTTCTCATATAGGGGGTAGCTACCAGGCAAGCCTCCACACCATTTCGCGCTTCGACAATACGATACCCACGTTTACGAAGTTCATCGCGAATCAGTACGCGAACATCCTCATCATCCTCTACGAGGAGAATCGTCTCATGCCCTCCTAGTGACGGCATTGCTGGATTCTCATCCGATGGAACCAGGACCTCGTTTTCCACACGTGGCAAGTAGACATCAAAACGCGTTCCTTCCCCAGCCTTACTGGTCACGTCCAACCCACCACCGCTCTGAGTCACAATGCCGAACACGGTCGAAAGTCCGAGTCCAGTTCCCTTTCCTTCCTCTTTGGTTGTAAAGAAGGGTTCAAAAATATGCGATTGCACTTCTGGAGTCATTCCGCATCCGCTGTCGACTACGGAAAGCCTAACATAGGCGCCAGTTGTGATCGGATTAATGTGGTACAACGGAGCGTGATCGAGGTCCACTCCTGTGGTTTCAATCGTGAGTTTGCCACCCTCTGGCATGGCATCTTTTGCGTTGACGACCAGATTCATCACAACCTGCTCAAGCCAGGCCGGGTCAGTATTTACTTTGAGATCATCGACGCTCGGTCTCAACGTGAGTTGGATATGCTCTCCAATCAACCTGCTCAGCATGGGTTCGAAATCGACAAGAACGGTGTTCAGGCTCAACACCTTCGTCTCAGAGGGTTGCTTTCTGCTGAACGTGAGCAACTGGCGAATGAGAATCCTTGCTCGATCGCCGGCTTTATGCATCTCCTCAACCCGATTTCTGAGGGGGTCGTTCTGATTCATTTCACTGAGCAGCACCTGACTTTGCCCCATAATGACTGTCAGCAAGTTATTGAAGTCGTGGGCGAGCCCTCCAGCCAGACGACCGACCGCTTCAAGCTTCTGCACCTGCCGAAACTGCGCTTGGCTTTCCAAGAGTGCCGACTCGGCCCGCTCTCGCGCTGCTCGCTCCTGTTGCTCCCGCAGTACGCGCTGTACCGATGGAACAAGTCGCTCTAGTTCATGTTTTGGTATACAATCCGTCGCGCCACGATATAGCTGTTCGATGCTCTGTTTCCCCTGAAGGGTGGCCGAAACAAAAATCACCGGCACATCAGAAGCCAATCTGCGAATCAACTCAAGAGCCGACTGTCCGTCCAACCAAGGAAGGCTGAATTCCGCCAGGATGAGATCGACTTGACCTTCAGTGAGAGACGACGTAAAGACCGCGCGGCTATCGACTCGCCGTATCACGCATGGAATGCCTCCATCGGTCAACATCGCCTTAATTCGGTCACTGAGGTGCCGATTCGATTCTAAATGAAGGACTCGTAGCGGCGTGATCATGAATGGGGATGACTGAACCGAGAACCTTCAGGAGGGGGTTCGTTGATGACCCCCCAGAACGTGCCCAGCTCTTTGACAGCCGACAGAAATTTGTGAAACTCAACGGGCTTGACCACGTAGGCGTTCGCTCCCAACGCATAGCTTTCAGCCAAATCCCGTTCTTCTCGTGACGACGTCAGCATCACGACTGGAATTGGACGAAGGTTGATGTCCGCTTTGATGGTACGCAAGACTTCCAATCCGTTCACTTTCGGCATTTTGAGGTCAAGAAACACCACAGCGGGGTTCCCTTTAAGACGTGACTTAAACTGCCCTCGACAATACAGATAGTCCAATACTTCAGCTCCATCACGACAGAGGACGATTTTGTCTGTTATATGCTCCTCTTCCATCGCAGCAAGAGCAAGTTCAGCATCACGTGGATTATCTTCGGCGAGGAGAATTGGTTTCGCCGCATTCATGATTCACTACTCCTTGTTGGCAACGCAATAAAGAAAGTCGCTCCCTTATCTGGGATGCCTTCCGCCCAGGTCCGACCCCCATGGCGATGGACGATCCGACGTGCATTCGCAAGACCAATTCCCGTTCCTTCAAACTCATCCGCGCGGTGTAGTCTCTGGAACACTCCAAACAACTTGGACGCATACTCCATATCAAACCCAACCCCGTTGTCACGCACAAAAATGACGATCTCTGCAGAGCTAGGACGATCCACACCAATCTCAATAGCAGCCTGTGATCTGGTACCGGTAAACTTGATGGCGTTCGTGATCAAATTCACAAACACTTGCCTTAGCATAGGAGGATCCCCCTGGACCTCAGGTAATGGGGGGATTGTCCATGATATCTCCCGCCCTTGCAAGTCCAGACGCAAATCCGCAAGGATACTTTTGATCAACTCCTCCAGATTCACACTAGTGCGAAGCATTTCTTGTCGGCCCATGCGTGAAAAGACCAGCAGGTCATCAATCAGCTGCCCCATCTGCTTGGCGGCATCGGAAATTGTCTGCAAATACCGTGCGCCTTTCTCGTTCAGCGACTCTTCAACCGATTTGCGCAGGAGAGCCGCATACCCGTCTATATGCCGTAAGGGCGCACGTAAATCATGAGAGACTGAGTAGCTGAACGCTTCCAGCTCCTTGTTTGCAGCCTCCAAGAGTTCCCCACGACGCTGCAGCTCTCCAGCGACACGCCGCCGTTCCGTAATGTCATGCCGAATAAGATAGTAGACCCACGCCAGTAAGACCAGCTGGAGAAAAGCCCCGAGACCTAATAGTACGATGGTATTCCTGGTCCCGACAGCAGAATCCGCCACACGGCCATTCATCGCCTGTCGCTCGTCTGAATCCATTTCGGTAATGAGTTGGTGAATCACGCCCAACTCACGGCGGCCAGCGCCTTCAAGAGCCATCTTCTTGACGGATTGAAACCCGCCTTTCTCAAACAGGGCGATGGCCTTGGATTCGGCGTTTAGCTGTTTGTCCATCATCCGGTCTAGAACGGCGACTCGTTGCTCCTGTTCTGTGGAACCGCGCGTCAATTCACGAAGATAGGTCGTGAATGCTGGCTTCTGGTTTACGACTTTCGTATAGGACTCAAGATAGGACGATTCTCCCGTGACGAAATATCGTCGATGCGCATCTTCCGCCTCAATCATTGCCGCATCAATGTTACTCAGTAGCTGGAGGAGATCATGACTGCGGCCATCGAGTCGGCTGTTGGCCAGGAGAATACTGGTGTTGTGGTAGGACACGGCAGTAATAACCAGGATCCCAACAAACACGAGGCTGAAACCAGCCAGGACCCTTTGCTCAATGGTGAGTTTTTCAAACCACGAAGCACGAACGTTGCTAAGACCAATCGACCCAAGAAGAATGTCGGTATGAGGTGTAGCCTCCTCGGTCTCCACAGCCGGAGGCTCCGGTTGATGGTTTGCGGTTGAGTCCATGGGTCAGGATGACAGGCCACCACGGCTCTCTAACTATCGTGCGGGATCCGAACCCAAACATACATAGCACAACTCAATTGTAGCAGAACTCTACGGAGGGGGAAGCAGAAAACTAGCTGCCAACAGGCATCGCTGAGGGAAGGGCCGTCGCGGAAGGAGTGACAAAGTTTGAAAACATCAACGTAGCTTCCACGACCCAGTCTGTAAACGGTTGGGGGTAAATTCCGATCACCAAAGTCCCTGCTAAGCCGACATAGATGACGGTCTTCATCGGGGTGGAAATCCTAATTGGAGATGGATCAATTGGTTCATTGATGTACATTTTCTTCACCACAATTAAGTAATAGTACATCGATATGACGATATTGATCAGGCCAACCGTGATTAAGATATAGAGCCCTTCCTGGACCGCAGCAACAAAGATGTAGAGTTTTCCAATAAACCCCGCTAGCGGCGGGACCCCGGCTAATGACAAGAGGAACAGCAACATGGAAAATGCCAAAAATGGAGACCGTCTGTTTAGGCCTCGATAATCCTCGATCTCGTCCTTTCCGATCGCCTGGCTGACCGCAATGACAACCGCAAAGGCTCCAAGATTCGCAAAGAGATAGGCCAGAAGATAAAACAGAATGGCGTCACTTCCCATCTTGGTTCCTGCCGCCAGTCCTATCAACACATTTCCTATTTGGGCGATCCCAGAGTAGGCAAGCAGCCGCTTGATGTTTCGTTGAGCGATGGCCACGATGTTTCCGTACGTCATCGATACGATCGAGACCGCGACCAGCAAGTAAACCCAAACCGGTTTAAACGACGCCAATGCGACGAGAAAAATCCTCAGTAGAATCACCAACGCAGCGCCTTTGGGAGCAATCGACAGAAAGGCTGTCACAGGGGTTGGGGCCCCGTGGTAGGTATCGGGTATCCACGAATGGAAGGGAACAGCCCCGATCTTAAATCCCAAAGCCGCAAAGATCAGCAGGAATCCAATGATTAGACCGGGGGTTGCTTGTGCGGACGACATTTCGGAGAAGACCAGCTGACCCGTTTCACCATAGACAAGGCTGATGCCGTAGGCAAAGAGGCCAGCAGCAAATACCCCGAGGATAAAAAATTTCACCCCTGCCTCATTTGAGGCCAAGTCATCACGCAAATACGCCACGAGTATATAAAACCCAAGGGTGGAGAACTCCAAGCTGACAAAGACGGAAAGAAGATCATTGGCCGACGCCATGAACATCATGCCAAGTGCCGACATCACCACGAGGACATAATATTCTCCCCGGAATAACGTGAACCGATTCACATATTCAACTGACGAGAGAATCACGAGTATGGTGGCGCCCAAAATAAACACCTTGAAAAAGATCGCCATACGATCCAGTACAAACATGTTGCCAAACAGTGCGCCGGATATATGATTGACATCAAACCACGCCAAACATCCCAGTGTGATCACAAGGCCTGCCACGCTGAGATAGGCCAGCTGTTCTTTAGGCAGGCGCGGAGATACGAAATCCACGATGAGGACGACACAAAGCCAACACGTGAGGAAGATTTCCGGCAAGAGAAGCAGCAGATCTGATACGGAGAGATTCAGCGAAAAGATCATTCGCTCCCTCCTTGCGCAGGCAGCACCGGATCCGGCAGAATTTTATTCGCAACGACCGGCGTCGTCGCCATGGTTTCAGAGAGACCTACTGTGATCGGAGGACCTGCGCCGTCCTCGGATTGCGCAACAGGAACCACTTTGGTGATCTTCACGATCAATGGATCCACGCCGGAGCGAACAACATCATACAGATGCATCGGGAAAATACCGAACCCGATGCTGACTGAGATCATGATCACCAACGGCAGACGATCAACCGTAGAAATGGCATCATGAGCGTGTCCGTACTTCTGATTCATCGGACCATAGAACAGCCCCCTCATCATCTTAAACAAGTAAGCCAGAGTCAGCACAATACCCAACATCGCAACAATCACTTGCAATGGGTACTTATTCCAACTCCCGACGATAATCATGACCTCCGCAATAAAATTCACCGTGCCCGGCATCCCGATCGAAGCCATACACCCCACAATAAAGCATGCGGAAATAAATGGCATCTTATTGGAAAGTCCCCCCAGCGAAGGAATGTGGCGTGTATGCGTTTGATCGTAGACCCATCCCGCCATCGCGAACAGCATGCCCGTAGCCATTGCATGGGCGAACATATAGATGACGGCACCGCTCAAGCTGATGTAGTCGAGGGCGGCCATACCGAGAAACACATAGCCCATGTGACTGGAGCTTGAATAGCCGATGACATACTTCGTATCCTTGGCATAAAAAGCGACAAACCCCCCGTAGATGATGCTGAACATGCAAAGAACGGCAGCAATCGGCATCATTTCTCTGGTCGTTTCCGGGAGAATCTCAAACGCAACTCTGATGATGGAAAAATGCCCCAGCTTCATAAGGACACCGGCATGAAGCATGCTCGTCGCAGCCGGCGCTGCCGCATGGCCAACGGGAGACCATGAATGCATCGGCCAAAGCGGAGCGATCGATGCGAATCCGAAGAAAACCAATACCCATATAATCTTGTCCAGCGTCGTGCCCAGCACCGGGATATTCATGAGGTTGGCCTGCTCGCGAAGCACCAAGATATCAAAGGTGTTGAGCCCGGAATATTTATAGATCAGCAGAATGCCCATTAAAGCCATGACCGCGAACGCGGAAAGAAAGAGGACCAGTTTCATGGCCGCATATTCTTTGCTGTTGGAGCCGAAATTAAAAATAAAGCCGACGGAATCTCGCAGTTTCATTCCCTCGGTATCCGTCATCTCCAAATAGTTCTTGGTGTGACTTCCCCACATACCCAGCAATAAGTACATGGGGATCACGGACATTTCGTAGAAGAAGTAGAGGAAGAATAGATCAAGGGACATGAACACGCCGATCGTGGCCGCCGCCAAGATCAGCAACCAGATGTAGAACTCTTTCGTCCGGTCCTTGATATGCCAGGATACGAAGATTCCACCAAATAAGAGAATCGTTGAGGCCAGCACCAGGGGAGTTCCGATACCGTCGACACCCAGATGCAAGGAAATACCCAGCTGCCGGGACCACTCAATTTTTTCGACAAATTGAAATCCCCCTTTAACCGGATCATAGGCAGAAAAGAGGTAGATCGAAGCGATTAACGACACGAAGGCAGAGCTTGCAGCAACGCCACGGACAAGCAGAGGTTGACGATTCGAAATAAAAATCAACCCTAACGCTCCAAGAAATGGAGCGAAGAGGATATACAACAGTGCGTGCTCTCCCATGACCCGACCTACTTCTCCCCCAATTGGATTTTCGGACTACCAACTGCTGCCGCCTGATCATGGTGGATCCGGTCAACGAGAGCTTGAACCGATCCATTCATAATTCGTAGAAACGGGGATGGATAGAGCCCGATCCAAAGAATCATGACCGACAAGGAGACGGCAATGATCATTTCGCGAAGCTGCAGATCACTCATGGTGGCTCTCACGGCTGTCCCCACCGGTCCAAGCATGGACCGCTCGTAATACCAGAGAAAATAGGCGGCGCCGAAAATCACCCCCAAAACCGCAACGGCTCCAAACCACCATCTGGCTTCAAAAGCCCCAAGCAGAATAAGAAACTCACCGACAAAGCCATTTGTACCGGGAAGTCCAATGGACGCCAGTCCAATAATAAGGAAGAATGTGGCGAGCAGCGGCACTTGTTTGGCCATTCCACCGAAAGCGGATAATTGAGTCGTCTGTTGACGCGAATACAGAAACCCCGCAATAAAAAATAATCCGGCTGTGCTGAACCCCAAATTGATCATGGTCAGCAAACTCCCTTGCAGACCTTGATAATTCAAGGCAAACAACCCCACCACCACAAAGCCCAAGTGACTCACGCTGCTGTAAGCGAGCAAACGCCTCAAATCAGCCTGCACCAACGCCATCCAGGCCCCATAGAGAATTGCGCACAGACCGAGGACCACAAGGACGGTGACAACCGTCTCACTTTTTGATGCGTCTGGAAGCAGCGGGATGCTGAAGCGCATAAAGCCAAAGGTTCCTAGCTTAAGACCGGCTAATACTACGGCCATTCCAATTGGCCCCTCCAAGAGGGCATCGGGTAGCCAAGTATGGAATGGGAACACCGGTGCCTTGAATGCAAATCCCAAAAACATCAGCCAAAAGATCACCATCTGCTGACTGACTGGAATTGGCACGCTCAGAAGGTCGAGGAAATCAAACGAGTACGCCTGATCGGCATGATGCAACGAGGCCCACTCATGGAAATTGATATTCAGCAATGCGATTCCAACCAGCATGAAGACACTGCCCAAGAGCGTATAGAGGACAAACTTCAACGCTGCGTAGTGACGTTCGGCTCCACCTCCCCACAATTTGATCAAGAAGTAGCTCGGAATCAGCATTAGTTCCCAGAACACGAAGAATAAGATCAAATCCAACGATACGAACACGCCCATCGTCGTCGTTTCAAGGGCTAACAGGCACATCATGTACAATTTGATCTGATGGCGAATCGTATCCCAGGAGTAGACTACGATCAGAACGGTCAGAAACGCCGTGAGTCCCACGAACAGGACGCTGATTCCATCGACCGCCAGATGGTAGCTGATCCCTAAAGCCGGAATCCATGGTACACGTTCGGTGAACTGCATGGCGGCCGACTCTGGGACGAAGCGAAGCAGGACGAAAACACAGAGCGCAAGCTCGACGAGTGCGATGGTGAGGGCGGCGCTCCTGACTATGTCCTCGTCTTCGATCACCCAGAGGAGGATCGCTCCGACCATAGGGAGAAAGAGGATACAGGACAAAATTGGAAACCCAGCCGTGAGCTCTTCGAGCATAGTGATAGCCTGTTTGCCTTCCAACCTCTACATCTGAACGACCAGCTGAACAACCACCGCCAGGAGGAAAAGGCCCGCAACAATAATGGCAGCATAATGATGAACCATTCCGCTCTGCAGTTTTCGCCCTTCACGAGCCGCCAGATGGTTTCCATATCCGATTACATTCAGGCCGGCATAGACGATGTATTTCTCAATCCAGGTCGAACCGGAGGCCCCCCAATCGGCAAGCCGCCCCACACTGCGCACAACACCGTCGATGACGGCACGATCAAACCAGTGCAGCAACATGCCGAGACGTTTCATCGGTTCCACGAATAGCAGGTCATAGAGTTCGTCGATATAGTACTTGTTCAAGAGCGTTCGATACATCCCGGAAAACTTCTCCGCCCAACTGTCGGCCGTGACCGGACTTGCCGCATAAAGGAAATGTGCGGTTCCCCATCCGATCAGGGCAATAGCAACCGCCACACCCATCAATAGAACTACCATGCCTGTACCAGCCTCATGTCCATCGACTGCACCAATGCCCGGAGCCAAAAAGTCATGCAGCCAACCGTTTTCTGGGGGAAACCCGAGGATGAACCCTCCCACCACGGAGAGGAAGGCCAGAACCATCAAGGGTGCGATCATGACCATAGGAGACTCATGCACATGCTCCTCGGCATTATGTTCCATCCTTGAACGGCCATAGAACGTGAGGTAGGTCAGACGAAACATGTAAAACGACGTCAACAATGCGGCGATCGCGGCCATACCGTAGAGGAGGTAGTGATGATTCAGGAAGGCGTGGGCCATGATCTCATCCTTACTCCAGAATCCAGCGAGAGGAGGCAGCCCTGCGATCGCAATCGCACCAATCAGAAACAGATGATGGGTCCATGGAATACGCTTGTTCAATCCGCCCATCTTGCGAATATCCTGTTCTCCGGATAACGCATGAATGACTGACCCAGCCGCCAAAAATAACAAGGCTTTGAAAAATGCATGCGTCATAACGTGAAACACAGCGGCTGTGTAGGCACCAACCCCACAACCCAGGAACATATATCCCAGCTGGCTCACTGTGGAATAGGCCAGCACGCGCTTAATGTCGGTTTGAACGAGCCCGATGGTCGCAGCAAACAATGCGGTGACACCGCCGACAACTGCCACCACCGACATGGCGAACGGCGAAAGGTCAAAAATTACATGATTGCGCACGATCATGTAGACGCCTGCCGTCACCATCGTCGCCGCGTGGATGAGGGCGCTGACCGGCGTTGGACCTTCCATCGCATCAGGCAACCAGGTGTGCAGAGGCAATTGCGCGGACTTTCCCACAGCGCCCACAAGCAGGCAAAGAGCTATCGTTGTGGCCATCTCTGGAGACAATTGACCAACCTGCGCAAAGACCTTGGTATAGTCGAGAGTCCTAAAGTTGACGAAGACGAGAAAGATGGCGATCAGAAAACCCGCATCGCCGATCCGATTAACGACGAATGCCTTAGTCGCCGCTTTTGCAGCGGACACTTTGTCATAGTAATAGCCGATGAGTAGATACGAACAGAGTCCCACCCCTTCCCAACCGATAAAGAGCACCAGATAATTGTTCCCCATGACAAGTAGCAGCATGGAGACCATAAACAAATTCATATACGTAAAGAATCGCGTAAACCCGGTTTCCCCATGCATATAGCCCACGGAATACACGTGGATCAGAAAGCCCACACCAGTGACGACCAGCAACCACGCACAGGTGAGAGGATCCACGAGATACGCAAGGTTAATCGTCAGATCTCCCCCAAAAATCCATTGGTACGCGATAACTTCATGGGTAGTCCCAGTCCGCATGACATCCGTAAATACTGCGACTGTGCAGAGGAACGAAAGGCCCACTGATCCCCAAGCAAGTCGGTGAGCCATATCACGGGAATAGCGATTCCCTAGAAGGCCGTTTACGATGACTGCCACCAACGGGAAAATGGGAATCAGCTTGATCAGCAGATCGGTGAGATTAGACACGGTATCCTATAACTCTCAACGCTCTCAGTCAGGAGACGATCCCCTCTGGAGCAAGGTCCAGTAACATCAGCGTGGGGGCATATTGATGGTACGACGCACTGTGCACGAAGATTCTCGCCATTCTCAACATCCTGCTACCACTTTAAAAGATTCATTTCGTCGACATTGGTTGAAATCTTGCCTCGGAAAACCACGATAATGATCGCCAGGCCAACGGCGGCTTCACCTGCAGCAATGGCAATGACGAAGAGAGCCACCAATTGCCCTGACATCGACTCTAGATAGTGGGAAAATGCCACGAGATTGATATTTGCAGCGTTCAACATCATCTCAACTGACATCAGCACAATGATGAAATTGCGTCTGACCAGTACACCGAGAAGCCCGGTTGTGAACAGCACGGCACTTACAGCGGTATAGGCAGACAGCGGAATCATGACCGATCTTTCTCGGGATCCAGGGCCTTCGGAGTCTTGGCCAAGACAATGGCCCCGATGATGGCACCGAGGAGAAATATGCCAACGATCTCGAACTGCAGAATATGGTCACTGAACATCTTGATACCGACGGCATAGGTATCGCCGTCTTGTAGGACAAGACTAGCCGGAGCAGTGCCCTTGGCGCCATCGAACGGAGACTGCAGAAGAAGATAAAGCATGTACACAGCTCCTAGGACCGCAGGTCCCACAAAATACAGAGCTGATGGATGGAAATAGCGTTCGTCAGTTTTAAGATTCATCAGCATCAACACGAAGAGGTAGAGCACCAGAATGGCCCCAACATAGACGATGACCTGAACAGCCCACAAGAACTCCGCGTTCAGCAGGATGAAAAGACCCGAGACGTGCAAGAGTAAGGCTAGTAACGCCAGCGCGCAGTGGACGGGGTGGCGCAGAGCTACCGTTAGAACGCCCGCAGCAATACTGACCGACGCGAAATACGCGAAAAACACCAACACCATGTATTCGGCTCAGCTCAAATGTTTAGGAGGTTGTTGAGTAGCCTTCTGTATCGACTGAGGAAAGTAATACCGGTACTCCCGGCTCTGCTCCACATTCTTTTCTTGATTATGGGCATATAGGTATTTCTTCCCGTCATCAAGATGGCGCTCCCCGATATCATACAGCCGTTTCTTGTCGAACATCAGACTCCGTTTGTCATGCGTCGAATATTCGTACATCTTGGTCATTGCCAGCGCGTTCACCGGACAGGCCTCGACACAATA
>CAZJOQ010000052.1:0-18744 GCA_964547625.1 uncultured Nitrospira sp. | reverse complement strand
GTTCCGGGCGGCCCGAGAGCGGGCGATACCCGAGGATGACGCTCCCAGACCAGCGAAGTTCTAGCGGAGTACCTCGATCGATCCATTCAGAAACAGAGATTTTCGTGTAAACGTGAATTAATCAGACGTTCCCTAACTGCAAAACCTCACGTACGGTCATCGTAATTTCACCACTGTCACGCCGTCCCCACCCTCAGCTCGATCGCCAGGGCGAAACTCCGCCACATAGGGCGAATCTTTGAGATAGTCACGCAAGACAGATTTGAGTCGGCCTGTTCCATGGCCGTGGATGATGCGGAGGTACGGTGCGCCGCTGAGAGTCGCCCGATCTAACGCCGCGACAGCCTGATCGAGTGCTTCGTCTGCGGCCTGACCTCGCACGTCCACGACGGTCTGATCATCCAGCCCCAGTCCATTACTCGTTGAGACTCGCCGTGGACTTGAAGCCGACAACGCTGGTTGCGCGGGCATGACACTTGGTTCACAAGCAATGCCAACAAGATTCGAGACGGTGGCTAGGATTTCACCCTCCCCGACCTTGACACGGACACGCTTTTTCCCTTGTGGTGCTTCCAACAAATTCCCCGTCATGCCTAGTCCACTAATTTCCACAGTGTCGCCGATACTGAGCTGCTCAAGCGGAATTGGCAGAGTGACTGGCACCAGATCCTGTCTGGCTTTGGCCTCCAACTCCTGCAGCCGCTCCTTTGTCTCCTTGGCCTTGATGAGCTTCTGGTCTCGTTTCAGCGAATCCACCGTCGCCTGCACCTCCGCCCGTGCACGTTGGAATTGCTCACCGAGTTTCTTTTTGAGGCCTCGTCGAGCCTCCTGTTGGGCCTCTTCAAGCTGTGCGCGAATCGTCTGTGCGTCGCGAGCTGCTTGCTCGGCTTCTTGCCTGGCCTGTCGCGCCTTGTCGCCATCCTCGATGAGCTGGTGTTGCTTTCGCTGTAAATCAGCCATCAACTCATCAAGCCGTTGATCCTCACGACGCAACCGCTTCCTCGCATCGTTCAAAATGCTGTGATCCATCCCGAGACGGCCGGCAATCTCCAATGCCGATGAACCACCGGGGATTCCCATGAACAAGCGATAGGTTGGCGCGAGATGCTCGAGGTCAAATTCCACGCTAGCATTCGCAAAGCCAGGGGTCGTCTGTGCTAATTCTTTGAGCGCACCATAATGCGTAGTCGCCACTACCTTCATGTTCAGCTCGGCCAACCGACACAAAAGCGCCTCGGCCAGCGCCGCTCCTTCATGTGGGTCAGTTGAGGTCACCGGTTCATCGAGGAGCACGAGCGAACGTTGAGCGAAGGTATCACTCGGAGCCAGGCCTGTAGCGCCCCCGGACAAAAGATGGATCATCTGTGTCATATGCGCGGAAAAACTGGATAGATCACGGCTCAAGTCCTGGGCATCGCCAATATCGGCATAGAGGTTTGGAAAAATCGCCATCTCGGATTCCTGAGCACAGGGAAGATGCAGTCCGGCCCGGATCATGAGCGCAAACAGACCGACGATCTTGAGCGTGACCGTTTTCCCTCCCGTATTCGGCCCGGAGATCACGAGGACACGGACTGTTTCATCCATGTAAATGTCATTCGCCAGAACATGATCTTTCGCAATGAGCAATAGTGGATGCCGTGCCTGTTTGAGCAGGACACGTCCCTTCTCATTCAAGGCGACTGGGCTGCATTTCAGTCGTCGGCTCATTTCCGCCTTGGCTCTAACGACATCACATTCGGCCAACACCTCGATCCCTTGGCTGATCTCTTCAGCTCTGTAGGCTACTAAACTGGTGAGCTCCCGTAAGATGCGCTGCACCTCCCGTTCCACTTCCAGATCCGCCACTTTGATGGAATTGTTCAGTTCAACCAATTCACGCGGCTCGAGAAAGATAGTTGCTCCGCTAGCCGACACATCGTGGACAATCCCAGGAATCCTCCCTCGCATGTCCGTTTTGATCGGCACCACATATCGGCCTTCTCGCTGTGCGAAATACAATTCTTGAAGCACTTCCTCATACCGCTTGGAATGCAAGATTAGCTCGAGCTTCTGCCGCATCTCATGCTTCAAGTCTTGTGCGTGATGAGTTAGGCGCCGTAACTCCGGCGAAGCCGTGTCTTTCATGGAGCCGTCTGATTGAATCGCGCCCTCGATGACCCTAAGGACTCCTTTGAGACTCTTGGTGGTCTGAAGGGGTTCCAAAAGTCGCATGAGGGCGTGAATCTCCCCTGAATGAGACTCCGCATATCGCTCTACCTCTGCCATCACTGTGAGTAAGAGTGCGCAGTCTCGTAACTCCCCGGCCTCTAGCACCCCTCCCTTTTTCGACCGAACGAGGTGTTCGCGAATATCGGGAAAGGACAGCGCGGGCACTGGATCGCTCCCTCCCAGCAAACCCACCATTTCAGTCGTCTCTTGTTGTCGGAGAGATGCACTCGCCAGTTCACCCGATAGAGGAAGGGATCGGCATCGAGCGACCCCTATCGCCGACTGGGCATATTGCGAGAGGAACTCCAATAAACGAGGCCATTCCACAGCCTGCGCTGCCTGTTCAGATACTGTCTTGCTCATGTGGGACTCTGCCCCCTGATAATATTCCGAACTCTAACGAAGCAACTGGAGGAGACCAGGTCCAGCACCGCTAGAAGCAGGAACGCCGATTCAGTTGCGTGGGTCGGAGATGCCGGTGCGCACTTCCTGTGCCTTGACAACAAGGAGACGGCATCGATACTATCACGCTTCGTGCTGGACCACTCAACTCGTACCAAACAATCATAGTTGTATGTAGAGGATTACACCATGGCCATTCGTGTTGGAATCAACGGATTTGGGCGCATCGGGCGCAATGTGTTCCGCGCCTCGATGGGTGATCAGGATCTTCAGATCGTCGCCGTCAACGATCTCACAGACGCTAAGACTCTCGCTTACTTGCTTAAGTACGACTCGGTCCATGGCACGCTGCCGGCCAATGTCGAAGCCAAAGAAGATCAGATCCTCGTCGATGGGAAACCCATCAAGGTGCTTGCGGTCAAAGACCCAAAAGAACTGCCGTGGAAAGCGCTGAACGTCGATGTGGTCATCGAATCAACGGGTCGATTCACCGACCGTGAATCAGCTGGCAAACATTTGTCTGCCGGCGCTAAGCATGTGATTATCTCCGCACCGGCGAAAGATCCGGATGTGACCATTGTGCTCGGCGTGAATGACGACAAGTTCGATCCGAAATCACACCACATCGTGTCCAACGCCTCGTGCACGACCAACTGCCTCGCGCCCGTGGCCAAGGTCTTGTTAGAAACATTCGGAATTAAGCACGGGGTCATGACTACCATCCATTCTTACACGAATGATCAGCAGCTGTTGGACCTTCCACACAAGGACCTTCGGCGTGCCCGCGCCGCCGGTATGTCGATGATTCCAACCAGCACCGGCGCGGCGAAAGCGCTCCATCTCGTGATTCCTGAGCTCAAAGGCAAACTCGACGGGCTCGCGATACGAGTGCCGACACCGAATGTGTCTCTCGTTGACCTTACTGTCGAAACCGAGAAGGACTGCGACATTGCGTCCGTGAACGCCGCTTTCAAGAAAGCGGCAGAGGGTCCTCTCAAAGGCATTCTCAAGTATTCCGAAGAGCCCCTCGTCTCAATCGATCAAAAAGGGGACGCTCACTCGGCCACTGTCGATGCTCCGTTGACCAACGTCGTAGACAAGCGTCTCGTCAAAGTGACGGCCTGGTACGACAATGAATGGGGCTATTCCTGCCGAATCCGCGACCTGGTCAAAGTCTTGGCTGGAAAATCCACGAACCACTAAATGGCCGCGCCTAAGGATGATCAAGCAGGCTACAGAACAATCCATCCAATCCATTTCCATATTTGCCGAACCTGAGCGAAGGAACGCCGCATGAACTTGCACAAAAAAACGATCGACGATGTGCAACTTCATGGTAAGCGGGTCATCATCCGGGCTGATTTCAACGTCCCGCTCGATGAATCGCTGCAGATTACCGATGACACCCGTATCCGCTCTACTCTGCCCACAATCAACCGTGTCGTGGATGAGGGCGCCAAAGTCATCCTTTGCTCGCATCTTGGCCGCCCAAAGGGTGCGTTCGACCCCAAATACAGCTTAGCCTCTGTCGCTAAACGTCTGGGACGACTACTCGGAAAAGACGTCATCTTCGCCCCTGACTGTATAGGCCCAGCCGTCGAGAAGCTAGTAGCCAAGATGAAGGACGGAGACGTACTCTTGCTGGAAAATCTTCGTTTTCACGCCGGCGAGGAAAAAAACGATGACACCTTCGCCAAGGCCTTGGCCTCACTGGGTGATGTCTTCATTAATGACGCATTCGGAGCGGCCCATCGAGCCCATGCTTCTACTGTCGGGATCACCAAGTACATCAAGGATTCGGCAGCCGGGGCTCTGCTGAAAAAAGAAATCGAATATCTTGAGGGTGCTGTTGCCAATCCCGTGCGCCCGTTTGCCGCCGTCCTGGGAGGCGCGAAGGTGTCCGGAAAGATCGGCGTTATTGAAAACCTGGGCAAGAAGGTCGACAAGGTCATCATCGGCGGCGGCATGGCGTTTACCTTCTTGAAGGCAAAAGGCATGGAGATCGGGAATTCACTCGTTGAAATGGACATGCTGGATTTTGCGAGAGGAATCGAAGACCATGCCCTCTCACGCGGAGTCAAATTTTACCTGCCCGTCGATTGTGTCGTAGCGGCCAGTCGAGAGGTAGGCGCGGAAACAAAGATTGTTCCCGTCCAAGAGATTCCTAAAGGTTGGTACGCGTTGGATATTGGCCCAGCTTCCGTCAAGCTGTTCAATGAAGCCGTCCAAAATGCCAAAACCATCCTGTGGAATGGACCGATGGGTGTATTTGAAATCGATGCTTATGCCAGAGGCACCTTTGCGATGGCCCATGCGATAGCCGATGCCTATGCCCTCACGATCGTTGGCGGGGGCGAGACGGCTCTAGCCGTTCATCGGGCCGGCGTATCAGAAAGCATGTCATTCATTTCGACTGGAGGTGGTGCCGCCCTTGAATTACTCGAAGGGAAAACGCTTCCCGGCCTTGCGGCACTACCTGACCGCTCAACTTGATCACCAGTCCACTACTCTTGGAAATACCGTGCGTACAGTCCTGATCGTCGGCAATTGGAAAATGAACAAGACCGCATCCGACGCGGGGCCGTTCATCCGTGAGTTGAGCGAACGCCTTCGTGGCCTCCCGTCACGCATCGAGTTTGTCGTGGCTCCCCCATTCACTGCCCTGCAAGCTGTCCGCTCGGCACTAGCCCCTTCCTCTCGGCTACAGCTCGGAGCACAAGATATGTTCTGGGAGGATCAGGGTGCCTACACGGGAGAAGTCTCAGCACCGATGCTCGTAGACCTCGGGTGTCGATACGTTATTCTCGGTCATTCAGAACGACGAACGCTTTTTGGCGAACAAAACGACGGTATCCAAAAGAAAATCCGAGCGGCCCTTAAACACAGGCTTCACCCGATCATCTGCATAGGCGAATCACTGGAGCAGCGAGAGAGCGGGACAACGGACGACGTGCTCGCCCAACAATTGTGCGAGAGCCTGTCCGGCTTCACTGCCGAGGCATTGAACGGAATCACCGTCGCCTATGAGCCGGTATGGGCGATCGGCACCGGGACATCTGCGACCACAGAGCAAGCCGTGGCCGCCCACCAAACGATTCGGCAGGTCCTTGCCACCACAATCTCTCCCGCCATCGCCGATTCCACCAGAATTCTGTATGGTGGGAGCGTCACGCCTCACAACATCGAATCCCTGCTCGCATCGAACCAGGTGGACGGAGCACTGATCGGAGGCGCTTGTCTCCAGGTCGATTCCTTTGCTACAATCGCGAGCGCTGCTTCAGCTGCTCGATCAATCGGAGCCTAAGATTTCATGATGTATACGCTGATCGTCGTCATTCATGTTTTTGTCTGTTTTCTGATGATCGGGGCGATTCTTCTCCAATCAGGGAAAGGAGCAGAAATTGGTGCCTCTTTCGGCGGATCCAGTCAGACGGTGTTCGGTAGCCGTGGCCCAGCCAACTTTTTGAGCAAGCTGACAGTGGTCGTCGCGGCAATCTTCATGGTGACCTCATTCAGTCTGGCGATTTTAGCGAAACAACGAAACTTCTCCTCGACTGTCATCGACATGCAGCCCAAGAGCGAACCCGCAGCTCCAGCGGCTGACCCTCCTGCTCAGCCCTCGGAGAACCCACACCCTGCAGGAGAGACTTCCGAGGCTAGCCACTGATCCGGTCAATCTCCAAGCACCCCCGGAACACGGGAGCCAGCACCGTGCCGGTGGGACCATCCATTCGACAACTGCTGTAAGGATTTAGTTTCGTTAGATCTGAGTTAACCAAGAATCGTGCGTGCGATCTTCCCCACGCACGATTGAAAAGAAGGCATTTTGAAGGGTGCGCGTAATCGGTCCGGGGGTACCGTTTCCGATTCGGCGATTGTCGATTTCTCGGACCGGGGTCAGCTCCGCAGCCGTTCCCGTCACGAATACCTCATCGGCAATATACATTTCATCCCGCGTGAATCGCTCCTCAACGACGGTAATGGTTCGTTCTTGAGCCAGTTGCATGACAGAACTTCTCGTAATCCCTTCAAGTACCGAGGTCAACGGCGTCGTCTTGAGAACACCTCGGCGAATAATAAACACGTTCTCACCCGTTCCTTCGGCAACATAACCCTCCGGATCAAGAAGAATCGCTTCGTCGTATCCATCAGCTTTGGCTTGTTGCTTCGCCATAATCGAATTCACATAATAGCCGGATATTTTCCCTCTGGTCATGGACACGTTCACATGGTGTCGCGTGAAAGAGGAGATACAAGCGCGCATCCCATTGGCCAGCGCATCGTCTCCTAAATATGCTCCCCACTTCCACGCGGCGATGGCAACCCGAATAGGATTCTCTCCTGGATGCACACCCATCGCGCCGTAACCGATGTAGACCAATGGGCGAATATAACAGGCGTCGAGGCGATTGATGCGAACTGTTTCCACAATGGCATCGGTGATCTGTTTCCTGTCATACGGCATGACCATCATTCCGATGTGCGCCGAATCGAACAGTCGATCGACATGCTCCTGAAGCCGAAAGATGGCGGATCCTGATTTTCCCTTGTAACAACGGAGACCTTCAAACGCAGCCAGGCCGTAATGGAGCGAATGCGTAAGGATATGGACGTTGGCCTCCCTCCACGCCACAAACTTCCCATCCATCCAGATTTTCTCAACCGGTTCAAGCATTGGAGGCGATCTCCGCGGAGCATGATGACCGTGCACATATGTGAGACGAGTGGAATATAGCGTGAGGCTACTCAGGGGTCAAGCAAACGAACCAAGCGTGGGTCTAAGAAGAAGTACAATAAGCACGGAGGCGAGAACTTAGAAATGCTCCGATTCGATCTTCACCATCAGGGCTCATTGTCACGACTTTGGCACCAAACAGGAGCCCCCGTACCCACCGGACTACAACCCGCTGGATTTCCACCGGTTCATCCTTATCGGGAAGGGTAACTCGAACCACCAGTTCCATTCCGGGTACGACTTGATGATCCCCCAGCACCCGGAACCCGTTCCGGCAGAGATTCATCACTGTTCCTTTTCCAAGAAAATCTCCACCCAGGTAATACATGACACAGCGGACCGGAATCCGGTGGTAGGTGCGGATCACGAACTTAGTGGCGTGGGGCATGCTCCTCCTTCCATCTCCCAGTCTCGTGCGAATGTTTCTCATCGCTACGCTTGCTTCGGTAGGGCTCAGCATACGCGTCGCAGATCATTCCATCCTAGCCCTCCAATAGAGGGGCCTGTGATTGCCTTGGGCCACAGGCGCTCCTCGCTTGGCTTGACAGTGCGCATCACCACATGTTAAATGAACCGTTCTTTAATTTCGGAGAAGAGATCATGTACGCAATCGTTGAAACGGGTGGGAAGCAATATCGGGTCGAGGCTGGTGCTACGATTCAAGTTGCAAGCCTGCCGGGAGACGTGGGAGCTCAGATTGAGCTCAACCAAGTCCGTCTCGTGCATGGCGAAGCCGGTGTCGTGATAGGACAACCGCTTATTGGTGGCGCGAAGGTTACGGCTGAAATTGTACGACACGGGCGGACTCGCTCGATCACCGTGTTCAAAAAGAAACGCCGCAAGAATTACCGCCGTACCCGCGGACACCGACAAGGATTCACCAAGCTGCTCATTACCAATATTGCGTCGGCTTAACGGGGCTGAGAGGACTTACCATGGCAACAAACAAAGGTGGCGGATCATCACGGAATGGACGCGACAGTAATCCACAGTATCTAGGCGTGAAAGCCTATGGCGGACAGACAGTCACGGCTGGCAGTATTATTGTCCGTCAGCGCGGCACCAAGTTTTTCCCCGGATTCAATGTGGACCTCGGGAGGGATCATACGCTGTTTGCCACAATGAGCGGCGTGGTCAAATTCGAAGGCGGACGAGGCAGACGAAAAGTCAGCGTGTATCCCATCCCAGCCAAATCCTGATTCTCCCTTTCTACTTCCTCTGCCCCAGTCCCGGCTGGAGAAATTCTTCCCGGCTCTTCGGCTCAGAGTCGGGTATACTTTCTCATCCTAACCACGGGATTGCTCACAAAATGGTACCACCGTATGTTCGTCGATGAAGCTCACATCACCGTCCGAGCCGGATGCGGGGGAAACGGCATCTGCAGTTTCCGGAGAGAAATGTTTGTCCCACGTGGAGGTCCGGACGGCGGCGACGGCGGTCACGGTGGCGATATCATCATGACCGCATCTCATCGACTCACCACCTTGCTTGATCTCCGCTACCAAAACCAGTATGAGGCCCAGGATGGACGAGCCGGAGGGGGCTCCAATTGCACAGGCCGGTCTGGGGAAGACATGACCATTATCGTCCCTGTCGGCACCATCGTCTCTGACGACCAGACCATGGAAATACTTGCCGATTTTATCGAGGATGGTCAAACCGCTGTCATCGCGCATGGGGGCCGTGGAGGAAAGGGAAACAGTAATTTCGCCACGTCCGTCAATCGAGTACCGACCAAATGCACCCCCGGCACTCCAGGTGAAGAACGTACCTTGCGGCTCGAACTCAAGCTGCTTGCCGATGTCGGGCTCGTCGGATTTCCGAACGCCGGCAAGTCAACACTTATTGCCGCGATTTCAGCGGCACGACCAAAAATTGCCGATTATCCTTTCACCACACTCATTCCCAATCTTGGTGTCGTTCGCTGGGGATCCGATCGCAGCTTCGTCGTGGCCGATATCCCAGGTTTGATCGAAGGAGCCCATGACGGCAGGGGTCTCGGTGTCCAGTTCCTCCGCCACATTCAACGCACCGCATTCTTGCTGCATTTGATTGATGTGTCTGAGTGGGCTACCGAAGGTCCTGTCAACAGTTTTGAGACGCTGCGTCGTGAACTGGCAGCCTACGACCTAACTCTTACCCATCGCCCATTTGCCATCGTGGCAACGAAGATCGATGTGGTCGGCACAAGCGAACGGCTTGCTGAACTGCGGGTGTATTGCCAGCGTGAAGGCTATCCATGCTTGGCGATTTCGGCTGCCGCCAATAAAGGCCTGAATGACCTTATCACCTACGTCGGGAAGCAAGTTAATATGCTACGAAAGATGTCATGCGAGACGAGCTCTTAGCAAAGGCCAAACGGATCGTCATTAAGATCGGGAGCAGCCTGATCGCGTCGCGTGCGGAAGGCCTTCGTCCTGAGCAGATTGAGCGGTTGGCGGAAGAGATCGCCGCGCTCCGAACACAGGGCCGGGAGATTCTCGTCGTCTCATCCGGTGCCATCGTCTCCGGTATCCACAAGTTGCAGCTGAAAGACTATCCCAAAAACCTTCCGGTCAAGCAGGCCGCGGCAGCCGTCGGGCAAAGTCGACTGATATGGGCCTATGAAAAAGCCTTCGAGCGTCTATCGATTCAAGTCGCACAGATTCTTCTGACTCACCACGACCTCGCAGATCGGCGTCGCTTTCTCAATGCGCGTCATACCCTTTCAGCGCTGATCGGGTTTGGCATCATCCCCATCATCAACGAAAACGATACCGTTGCAGTCGACGAAATTCGAGTCGGTGACAACGACACCCTGGCGAGCGAAGTCGCACACCTCGCTGATGCAGATATATTGGTAATTCTTTCGGACGTCGATGGTTTGTACACAGATGATCCGCGCAAGAATCCCTCTGCCACATTGATTCCACTCGTTCCTGAAATTACCCCGGACATCGAACAGCTGGCAGGAGTGTCCAGCACGTTTGAAGGCACTGGAGGAATGGCCACCAAGCTACGGGCAGCCAAGAAAGTCGCAGAGTATGGGATCCCGACGTTGATTCTCAACGGCGAGCAAGCCGGACTTTTGCCAACAGTCCTTACAGGGAAACCGGGCGGAAGCCTCTTCCTGGCAAAAGAACGCCGTTTGAATAGCCGCAAACATTGGATCGCCTTCACGCTGCGCTCCCGTGGCCAGGTACATCTTGACCAGGGAGCGGTTGAAGCCTTGACCACACGAGGCAAGAGCCTACTCGCGTCTGGCATCCTCCAGGTGACCGGTCTGTTTGAGGCCGGAGATCCGGTCAGTTGCCTCACGCCGGACGGGAAGGAATTCGCAAAAGGCCTTGTGAACTTTTCGTCCGATTCGTTACACCGGATGAAAGGACTCAAGACCGCGGTGATTCAAGAACAGTTCGGCCCTCAAGAGTATGAGGAAGTCATCCATCGAGACAATCTCGTCATTCTCTAGCGCCTTGCGTGCCAAGTCTTGAGTCATGGATCACCCTACCGCTGAACACTCAATTGCCGTCGCGCAAGACTCACCTTCGAAACGCCTCGGCCTATTCGGGGGCAGCTTCAATCCCGTTCACAACGGCCACCTGGCAATTGCACGGGATGTGCGCGAACGCATGCAGCTCTCTCGCATCCTCTTCATCCCGACCGGCGACCCGCCCCACAAACACACGCGATCACTGGCTCCCGCACCAATACGATTTGAAATGGTGCGCCTTGCAATCGCCGACACTCCGGTTTTCGATGTGTCGGCCATGGAACTCCATCGCACAGGGAAATCGTACTCCATCGACACGGTTCGTGAAATACGAGAGCAGTATGGTCGATCCTGGAAGCTATTTTTCATCATGGGGCTTGATGCGTTCCTTGAATTCCCAACCTGGAGAGCGCCTGAAGAACTCTTGAGGATCTGCCACTTCGTGGTTGTGCCTCGTCCGGGGCGATTATTCCAAACCCTTGCCGGGATGCCGTTCCTTTCCAATCTAGATCCAGAACCTCTGGGACAGCTTGACGCCGGCGTCCTTGAGAAGCTCGAAATCGCGGTCCCCGATGCCCCAGGCATCACCTGCTTACCCCTGTCCCCCTGTCCGATTTCGGCGTCGGACATTCGACAGAAAGTTCGAAGCAGACTATCGTTGGCAAATATGTTGCCCCCCCTGGTAGAATCTTATATACTTCAGCATAGTCTGTATCAGGAGGACAGCGATCGCACGCACATCTAAGGCCACCGCCATTGCCGCAGCCAGGGCCATGCTTGACAAGAAGGCCCTTGATGTCCAAGTCCTCCACGTCGCCCCGCTCACGTCGATCGCTGATTATTTAGTCATTGGTTCAGCTGAATCCGATAGACAGACTCGCGCAGTCGCTGACTCGATCGTCGACGAACTCTCTCGCATAGGCCAACGGGCGCTGAGCATCGAAGGCACCGCATCCGGTCAATGGGTCCTCATCGATTTCGGCGATGTCGTGGCCCATGTCATGAGACAAGACTCCCGATCGCACTATGCGCTCGAGCGTCTGTGGAATGACGCACAGCGGGTCCCTATCCCTGACGAATCGTCGACTCCAACCGCCCCGCCGAAACGACGCCTCGTCCGGAAGGCAAGCCCACAAAAGACGGTGTAGGCTATGTTCAAGCTGTTGATCAGCATTTTCCTCATCAGTGCCGGGCTGTTCCTCTACAGTTACTTCCGTGAACTCAACCCCGGGTTCGTTGTGATCCACACCAGCCCCGGTGCCGAGTTCGAACTCAGTCCGGTCACACTCATGCTGATTTCCATGGCATTTGGAGCGGTCCTTGCCACGTTCGCCGTCGGGTTGCAACAAACAGTGCACCTCATCTTGAATTGGCGGAGCAACCGTCTCGTCCGTCGAAAAGAAAAGGTCGATTCGCTCCATCGAGACGGAACTCATGCGTTCATGTCGAAGCGGACCTTGGAGGCGATCACTCTCTTTGAAAAAGCCTTGGCCATCGACCCAAATCGCGTTGATTCACTCCTGTGGCTGGGAAATATCTATCGTTCCGAGCGCAATTTTCCAGAAGCCGTTCGACTCCATCAACACGCACACCGCGTCGAGGATCGAAACATCGAGGTGTTACTTGAACTCGCCAAGGATTTCGAGGATGCCAAACGGTATGAAGAAGCGCTCCAGGCCCTGCAAAAGATTCTCAAGATCGAACCCGACAACTTGACGGCGCTGATCCGAAAGCGAGATCTGAACATCCGTATGGAGCGGTGGAGCGAAGCACTCGAAATCCAGCATCGTTTGCTTAAAGCCAATCTTCCCGCCGCCGAAAAACCACGGGAAGCCGCGCTGTTGGTCGGATGTATGTATGAAGTTGGACGGCAACTGCTGGAACGGGGGCACTCCGATAAAGCCAGACGATACTTCAGAGGCGCCATTAAGAAGGATCGTAGTTTTCTTCCTGCCTATATCGGACTGGGCGAAATACTGATCCATGAAGGAAAGACAAAAGACGCTGTCGAAATCCTCAAAAAAGTTTACTCGCGGACACGAAGCGTCATCATTCTGCATCGACTGGAAGAACTGTTCTTAGAACAAGGCGAACCCAGCGAAATCATCCGTGTCTATCAGGAGGCATTGCAACACAATCCACAGAATCCAGTCATACAGTTCTATTTGGGGAAACTCTATTATCGGCTGGAAATGGTGGATGAGGCCTTCGACCTCCTCTCAACGATTGAAGGCCCGCAAGATCACTTATTGGATTACCACAAGATCATGGCCAACCTGTATTTGCGCAAGCAACATTTCGAGGAAGCTATTGTCGAATTGAAGAAGGCCCTCGGTTTCAAAAAACGGGTCGTGGTCCCCTATATCTGCACTCAGTGCCAGCAGGAGTCGGTCGAATGGACGGGCCGATGCCGCCGCTGTGCCAAGTGGAACACGCTCACCGCTCTCCCCTGGCTCGAGGCGGGCCAAGTCGGAGACCGGCCGGACGGCGAGCCTTCGTCCGTTCCCTATCAAGGCATTGCTTCTCCGTTTGAAACCGTGTAGGTTTCCCTCCAGTATCCGCTGCTGGTTGGGCATGGCGAGCGTGTGGACCTTCTCCCCCTCGATTCGACAGATCAGAAATTCAGCGGATCATCACCACATCGCAATTTTTGAGGACTCCATGAGTTACATGAGGTTGGCAGACAAGGCGCTCCACGACGAACCCCTTACCAGAGCAGAATGCCATTCTGTCCTGGATACCCCAAATGACGACTTGCTCGCATTGCTCCACGCAGCCTTCCAAGTGCGTTCCAAATATTTCGGCCACACAGTCCGCCTGCAGATGCTGCAGAACGCTAAGAGCGGGGCCTGCCAGGAAGACTGCCACTACTGTTCACAGTCGTCGATTTCAACGGCACCGATCGAACGGTATAATCTACTTCCACAAAGTCAGATGATCGCCGGCGCCCGGCAAGCCGCCGCCTCCAAAGCCCAACGCTATTGCATCGTCATCAGTGGGCGCAGCCCGTTGGATCGAGAAATCGACGAAATCGCCGGAGCCGTGCGCTCCATCAAGCAGGAAATCCCCATACAGATCTGTTGTTCACTCGGCCTGATGAACGAATCCCAGGCCAAGCGCCTGAAGGCCGCCGGCGTCGATCGCGTGAATCACAATCTGAACACCAGCGAAGCCTTTCATGCGTCAATCTGCACGACCCACACCTTTCAAGACCGGCTGGCGACGATCAAGAACGCGCGCGCGGCGGGGTTGGAAATTTGCTCCGGTGGAATCGTCGGCATGGGCGAGCGCGACGAGGACCTGATCGAGCTGGCGACGGCACTGCGTGACGTCAAGCCGGACTCCATTCCCTTGAACATGCTCACCCCAGTCTCCGGCACACCGTTGGAGAATTGCGACCAGCTGACCCCGCAACGCTGCTTAAAAGTGCTCTGCCTCTTCCGGTTCCTCCATCCTCATACCGAAATCCGCATCGCGGGGGGTCGGGAGCATAATCTGCGTAGCCTCCAACCTCTGGCGCTGTATCCAGCCGATTCCGTCTTCGTGAACGGCTACCTGACGACTCCAGGCGCGCCGGCTCCAGAAGTCTGGGGCATGATTGAGGACCTCGGCTTCACCATCGAAGTGGACTATCAGCAGCCGGTCGCTGGCTGATCGTGAGATTAGGCGACCAACCGACTCGACATCCTCGCTGCATTCTTATTGCGGGGCCAAACGGTTCGGGAAAGACCACGTTCGCGAGAGAATTTCTGCTTCGTGAGATTGGAGTCATCCATTTCGTGAATACCGACCTGATTGCGAGCGGGCTTTCTCCTCTTCGTCCAGAACTGGCCTCGCGGCAAGCAGGGCGGCTTGTCCTCAAAGAGCTCTCTCGTTTGGTGAGCGGTCGGAAGAACTTTGCGTTTGAGAGCACTCTGAGTGGAAGAACCTATCTGCATCTATTGCAGAGATGGAAGACGACAGGGTATACGATCAGAATTGTCTTTCTTTCTCTGTCATCATCCAAGCTTTCACTACAACGAGTCGCGGCCAGGGTCGAACAAGGTGGACATGATGTCCCTCGTGTCGATGTCATCCGGCGTTTCGACCGTAGCTGGCATAATTTTCATACGCTCTATCGACCACTGGCAGACACCTGGTCAGTCTATGAAAATTCAGGCGACGCTCCACGACTGCTGGAGGAAGGCCCATGAGGAAAGCGACACGCAAGAAAGAGACGAAAGCCTTTTCTGATGCGGTCGGACGCGCACTCCGTAGATCTGCCACGGCAGCTCGGAAAATCGCCAAGATGTATGGAACGCCGATCTATGTGTGGGAAAACGGCAAGGTGGTGGCAAAGAAACCCTGAACTTTCCAGACATCGTCCCCACGCCTCTCTCACGCTTTGGGAGAGTCTTATAAGTCAATATGCAGCTAGACCACATTCTGACTTTGGATCGGTCTAACCATTGTTAGGCAACAAGATGTCTGATGGCGGCATCTTTGAGTTACGCACCCCTCAGGCACTACTCGATAAGGCTGTCCATGACCTCGAACGGTTGCGCCAAGATCCATCGGACGCTTACGCCGCGTTCGACTTCTTCGTAAGTGCGAGGCACATGCCGGAGTAAATATTTCCTAGCGATACAGCGAAGCGGAACGCGCTATTCAATTCACACGTCGAACTACGTATTTGTCGCCACATCGCGGACAGCCGGAAGCACTACATTGTAAGAGACCCACAGCATAAGCAAATAAAGGCGACGGAGGGTACAAAGAACGCTTGGGGCGATTCATGGGGAAGGTTGGACCTGCTTGTCCGGCTGGATCCAGCAGACCCCGACACAGGTACTTTGGGAACGGATATATTAGCTTTGGATCTTGCGGAGAAGACGCTTGCCATTCTGCAGAAGTACGTCCCCTAACTACCAGTTAGCGCGACAGCGCCAATAATGAAGTGCCCGTGGTAGCCCGACTGCACGCCGCCCAGCCAGAACGTTAGAACCCAGGGACAGATTAAAGCGATCGGACCCCGTTTATGTCGCCCGAACCTACTCGAAGGAGGTTCTGACATTCAAACGGTCCAGGAGTTACTGGACCATTGCGATGTCAATGCGCCGATGATCTCCACGCATGTCCTTCATCGAGGACTGGTCAGTGACGACTGACGTTGATGGTATCGGGGCGGTCACACGAGCCGAGACAAACCTGGTCAGTAATTCCGTTGCTGTATCCATTTGATCGAGCAGTAGAGCGCTTAGCCTGGGGCCGCGATCCCAGTCACGAGTAACCCACTGCGGTCTGCAGCCAATGGGAGTCAGGATGATCGAGTCCATGCAGTCCAACGACGAACCCAAAGGCGATTGCGATGATCCAGACGGATCGCACGATCACGTCGTTCAGCTACAGCTATGGTTCTGCGTGTGTGTCCGTTTCCTCCGCCCCACAATTTCCTTGGACGCACGATTGTGGCATACTGCCCCCTCATGAATGGAGGTGCCCATAGTGAAATCACATGCGGAGCGAGGCCGGTTCTCCTCACGGAAGAAGATGGACCTGGTGTTGCGCGTGCTGCGTGGCGAAGAGTGCGGCAGGGCTGGACAACATGAGAACACGAGGCTGCGACAAGAAGGCATATGTCATGAGACTCAAGGATGAATGAATTGATCTTTATCGTGGAAGAAGCGCCCGAGGGTGGATTTATTGCGCGCGCACTTGGCCAAACGATCCTTACTGAAACTGATAGCCTGGCGGAATTGCCTGCAAAGGTCAGGGATGCACTCTGCTGTCACTTTGAGGAAGGAAAAGGTCCAAAGGTTGTTCGCCTTCACCATGTGCGCGAGGAAGTCATCGCTGTATGAGGCATCTCAATGACAAATGGATGTGGTCAGGCATGACTACTGCCTCACTGAAAATCTCACCAAAGATCATCAAGGTCTACCCAGCTCGCTGATCCTAAACCTCACCTCATCCACATACGAGTAAGCTGAAGTCTGCTCTCCAGCAAACAAGCCGCAGCGATAGAAACCGGCTGTCCAGCCGATTTTCGGAGGGGTGAGGAGAAAGTAGCCGGAGCGGTCGTTCATGGCGGTGATGACGCGATCTTGAACAGTTGCTTGCGGATCTTCGGTCATCTCGCGTGTTTCCGGAACACATCGTGCGGTCAGCGGCACGGCGTCGAAGGAGTCCGACACCAGCTTAAACACTAAATAAATTTCTGCCTGAGTGCTTGGAAAGGTATCTCCTGGATTCAGCGGGATGAACTCATGGGCACCGGTCGGAAAATCGTCCCGTAGCACTTTGCCGGCCGAAATCACATACCGAAACCAGCTAAAATCCGCGTCCCGCCCGGCGATCGCCACGCCGGCATCCAGCGTCCTCTGTGGCTTCGCCTTTTCAATCGCCTTTGCAAGGAGCGCTTCCTCTGATCGAGCAAGAGCACGCATTTTCACTTCCTTCTCCCTTTTCGCCTCTTCTTCTTTGAGTTTCACCAGTTCAGGAACATGGGGCTTTACTTTGTCGAGCCAACGCGCAATCTTCTCCTTCGCCAACACGCGGGTTCCGGCTGGAAAAGCAATCCCCTTGTTGGCCTCTTCAAATTCAACGGCCGCATCATACAGAATCTGGAAGTGAACAAAGGCGTCTTCCCACCGTTCCAACTCGACGTAGCACTGGCCCATCCGATACGTCGTATCCGCGAAATCTTCCTCCTTCGGGTTGAGATTCGACATGTTCCCGAACACGTCTATCGCCTCTTCACATCGGTTCAATTGCATGAGGGTGAGTCCGAGCTGTTGGGTGGCAACGGGATCGCTGGGGTTGAGTGCCAACAACTTGCGATACACCGGTTCGACCTCTTGGTAGCGGCCGGCTTCGAATAGCTTCCACGCATCCGACCGAAGAGAGGCCCATTCTTTCAACTGATCCGCCGTGGCCTCAGGCGTTAGCACCGGCTTGAAACGTCGCCCCCGATCCATCGACTCATAGAGTTGCGCAAGTTGGTTCTTAGCCGGAAGCTCCAGCGGAGAACCTGGTGTCACGCGCTCTAGCACATAGCGCAGATCGACATCCGCGCCTGCATAATCCAACACATCGAACCGTGCGCGAGCAAGAGCTAACCGCCATCCCAGCAAATCCGGCATCAGCTCCACTGCCCGCTTGTAGGATTCCAGCGATTCCTCTAAGCGGTCGAGCTTCCGCAGTTCTAGCGCCAATCGCCAGTGGATGAGGGGATTGCTCACCTCGATCCGTGCGATGCTCTGCAACTCTGCGATGGCGTCGTCCCCTCGTCCCCAACGCACCAACAGACCCCACTTTGCCCAATGGACATCTATCGCAGTTGGTTCGGCCGCAAGAGCCTGATCGTAGGCTCGACCTGCCTCCTTAGGGTCTCGAACCGTGGACAGGATGTCCCCGCGCAATTTGAGTAGCGCGGGCGCTTCAGGATGGTCATGGATGCCTTGGTCGAGCAGTTCGAGCGCAGAAGCTACCGCCCCATTATCCCAAGCAATCTTGGCCTGCTCAGCCACCTTCTCGACCGAGAGAACAACTGACGGATCGGCGAATGCGGGTATCCCCGTGGCACGCAACAGTATAAGGAACAGAACGAAACAACTTGCCCCAGGATAGGACCGGAACGACTCACGGATGGTCTGCTTCTCAGACTTCAAGGTTGGCTCCCACTCGTTGGCTGATCCACTGATTGTGGATCACTATACCAAGAAGCCTTCGATCGTAAAATGGAACGCACGTCCTGATCAGGCTGGGATGGGGTTCAACCAAGACTCCGCTTAGGGGGAGGATCTTCATTGCCCACACCTCTAAGGTGGTCACCCGAGCTCTGTTTTGGAGAATGGCCTGGGTGGCAAACACTCCACCCAGGCCATTCTCCTAGTTCCGTTCAATCTGGATCGACACCGGGACCGGATTCGACACAATGTCGTAG
>CAZJOQ010000051.1:0-18798 GCA_964547625.1 uncultured Nitrospira sp. | reverse complement strand
CAAGAGTACGCCGCCCTTTCCTATCCTGCTATACACAACTTTCAATCATAGCTCCGTCGCCATCATCACAAAGCGCCTCAACCTTCAGGTTGCGCTCTACACATTGCTACAGATTCTTTCGGTCACCCTGTTCGAGAAAATGCCCGTCCAGCAGGCTTTTCCCGACAGCGCCGACCCATCGGCGATCGCTATGAACTATAACCCATTGGATCTATTCACGTCTTAACCGGACAGTAATGATAGGTCATCAAAGTTCACATTAACCACGGTTGTGAGGAGGTTTGTCATGCGTCGGGCAACATCAAACGGAAACCAGGCCCTGAAGGCGTCAGACATGAAGCGTCTCAAAGAGTTGGAGCAGGAGAACAGCCTGCTCAGGATTCTGTATGCCGATCTGCTGCAGAAGTTTTCGTCGATGAAGGACGGTCTCGTCAGACATGCGAGGCTCTGCGAACCAGCTATGAGGAGGTGTCACGGTGGAGAGAGATCTCTCGATTGTCTCCAGCTGTCTGGAGAGTGAATGGGGACACACAGGCATCTACTGAATGTGGTGTTTTGCCATGCGGTAACGCAGGGTATTGCGGGTCATTTTGAGAAGCCGGCTGGCTTCCGAGACGTTGCCCGATGCCTTTCGTAGGGCTTCTTCGAGCATCTTTTTTTCTATCTCTTGAAACGACAGCCCAAAAGCCAGTAGGGATGTCTTGGGTTCGGTAACCATGTGATTAATTGAGGAAGGAGTCCTCACGGAAGTCGGTAAATGATGTGGCTGGATTACATCTTCTTTGCACGTGATGGTGAGCCACTCAACGACATTGTGCAGTTCCCGGACGTTACCGGGCCAATCGTGATTCCGAAGAACGGCAATGGCGGATGGCGCGATGGCCTTGATCCGGCATCCTCGTTCCTTTCTCACACGCTCCAAAAAAATCAATAGGATTGGTTCAATGTCGTCCAGCCGTTCTCGCAACGGTGGTATCCGCAATTGATACACATTCAGCCGATAGTAGAGGTCAAGGCGAAACCGGCCGACCTTAATCTGAGCCAACAGGTCCTCGTTTGTGGCGGCGATGATACGGATGTTTATTTTATGGCTTCGCGTATCGCCTAAGGGGTCGATGGTGTGGTGTTCCAGCACACGCAGAAGTTTGGCCTGAACAGTGGAGTTCATTTCGCCGATTTCGTCGAGAAACAGCGTGCCTCCTTCAGCCAGCTGGAATCGGCCAGGCTTGGCCCGCTTGGCATCAGTAAAGGCCCCCGACTCATAGCCGAATAATTCTGACTCTACGAGATTTTCTGGGATGCCGGCGCAATTCAGCGCAATGAGGGGGCCGGTGGCTCGTTGGCTATAACGATGAATGGCCTCGGCGAACAGTTCTTTGCCCGTTCCACTTTCGCCGGTAATAAGGACGGTGGCATCGGTGGATGCCACTTCTTTGGCTAGTTGTTTGATCAGGTTCATCTGCGGTGAGGCACTGATGATTGAGGCAAATGGATCTAGAGAGGAAGACGAGGGAGGAAGCGATGGGTGACTGAGTACCCGCGCAATAGCGGCCCGTAGATCATTCAGAAGAATGGGCTTTGTTAGGTAATCTGCCGCACCGGCACGCATGATTTCGACTGCATCCTTGACAGAGTGGCGGTTTCCGATGACCAATACGGGCGGGGCTTCAGGGATCTGACGGGTGTATTCCAGAAGAGGTACCAGAGTAGGAGGATCCCCCTCACCAATCACCAGGGTGGGCAAGACTTCTGACCAGAGACTGAGTCCCTCCGATACACTGGAGGCCTCAACAATCTTGGCATGAGGAGATGCGATTTGAAGGAGTTGCTTAAGGTCTGGCTCTTTCGAGAGCAGCAGGAAAGTATGAGGGTTCATCGGAGTGCTCCCTTAGCTTAGCCTCCTATCGAACCATCGAAATTACTTGTAGCCTACACCTCTGTCCGTAACGAAAGAAAGGGGGGTGATGACGACTGGCTCACCGAGGCCTACCATGCAGCGGTTAATTTTCAACGGACTGTATATGGTCGAGCAGACAAGAACCGAATAACGTTTGGCGGCTGCTTCTTGATATCTCTTCGCGGAGTTGACTGGAGGTAGATCAGGATACAGGCAGAGGGTAGATGGCACTCAAGGTCGAGATGGACGGCGAGCTGTTGGTGGAACGTTCGACCGACAGCTCGCCGCCACAGGCACCCTAGGAAAATTCCTCAGCTATTCGTTGTCTTTACAGAATGCCCGTTCGTAGGCGACGATCGTCCAAGCTTCTTCTTCTGTGAGAATGCCACCCTTCACAAGGGCCGGCATGCCGGTACCTGGGCTCCCATTCTTAACCACCCAGAACAGCTCACCATCGTTTCGCTTCTTATGGAACTTACAGTTCGTGAGATTCCGTGGGCCCGGCGTCAACAACAATCCTCCGGCACCTTCCCCATTTCCATTCTGGCCGTGACAATTCGCGCAGGTACCTTTGCCCTCATAAAGTTCTTTGCCTTTAGCGAGTACCTCAGGGGTGACGGTGATCGGGCTCTTCATTTTGCGCGCTTCGCCACGCTCAGCATCCGGGACACGCGGCTTCAGTGGATCGGCTTCGGGACCGGCCCATCCTGTCGCACTCCATGAAGCGACGGCGACTATGCAATATACTGTCATGACCAAACGCTTACCTCTCATGATTCCTCCTTGGTGAGTACCGCTGATATTGTCGCCAGATGGCTCCCAGCGCCGCACGTACGAAGGCGCCAGTCTCGTCGATATGATAACACGATATTGTCCTAAGTGGCAGTTCCCATGTCTTGTGGAGAATGATCAGATGGAAGTAGAGGCCAGTCTACTAGTATGAGGATCTCGCCGGTCCAGACCTGTTCGGTCTAGACCGGCGAGCGACTAACTTGGGACTACCGCAGTGTTCGCCACAGCGAGTTGTCAGGGAACCTCGACAATATCGCTCTTCATTGGTCCGAGGACGGAGAGTAACTCGTCCTTCTCTTTCTGCGGTACGTTGAAGGTATCCAGTGCACTGACCAGGTCCTCCACCAATGCGTTGAAGGCAGCCGTGGTGACCTTCATGCCCTTGTGGGTCGTCTTCATGTCTCGGCCCGAATAGGTGCAGGGGCCGCCGCTCGCCGCACACACCTGCTCGACCAGCAGCTTATTGAGCTTCTTGAGATCGGTGGTCGCAAAATAACCATTGATGCGCTTGTCCGCTCCCACATTACCGATGAACTTGGTGACAACGGCTTGAATCGCGCCTTGCCCGCCGAGCCGCTCATAGAGCGACCGGTCTGCAGCAAAGGACGGGGTACTGCTCAAAGTCCATGCTGCCGCTATTGCGACAGTTGCACAAACAATCTTCTTGCTCAATGTCATATCGTCTCCTTTATGTAAGAATAAAATGACTACATGGCGCACTGACTGACTATGGATTCCACGGGGTGTTTGGCATCAGTTGACCTTTATAGTCCTTGGGACTCTGGTTCGCGATCACCACTGCGATCGCACCTCGGAGGGCGCTCGTTAAGGAGTGGGTCACGACAGGATAGGCTCCCGGTTCATCAGCGATCATATCGAATGTGGCTGCGCTGCCCGGGCCGACCACATACGTCTGGACTCCCGTGAACTTGTTGGCCGGATTGCCACTTTCATAGACATTGTCCCAGATTTCGGCGATTGGATGGAGCGCAGAGAACTCGTTCGGGCCGGCATTCACGAAATAGATCCGCACCCGCTCGCCCACCTTGACCTCCAACGGTTCCCCTCCCGGCATAAAGGGATGATGCTTGAAGATACCGCCATTGAAGACCGTGTAATCAAATTTCCGATCGAACATCGCCTGCACGTTGTCCGGGTTCTGCCAGAGCTCGGATTGTACCAGGACGAATTCGCGATCGGCCTTTGGCCACACCTTCGGATCCTTCGGATCAACGATGATGGCGCCGAACATGCCACGTGCGACGTGCTGGATCATTGGGCTCGCGCCGCAGTGGTAGAAGAACACGCCAGGCTTCTTCGCCACGAAGGAGAACTTGTGTGTGTCTCCCGGTCCAACCGTACGGTGGTAGTTCTTCAAGAAGTCGAGCTCGGCCGCATGAAAATCCATCGAATGTGGAAAGGCATTGTCCTTATGGCCGATCAGAGTGAAGTTCACGGTATCACCTTGGGTGACCCGGACGACCGGACCCGGCATCTGACCGTTAAAGGTCCAGGCCTTGTACTTCGTCCCATTGCCGTCAATGACGATTTCAGATTCAGTCGCCGTGAACGTGACATCGTGGACCTTTGCCCCTGCGGACCCAGGCATGGTGATACACCCGCTGGCTCCCAACAGGACGCCAAGTCCCAGGGTTAATGTGAGTACACGAAACCTCTGCATAGTAGCCTCCCTTTAGAATTTTTATGGAAATAAGACGCTGCGCTGACAAGCACGGCTAGTTTTGGCCCCCTCCATCACTCGTCGAGCAGACGCCGGGTCAACTATCTACCAAATTTAGAAGAAAAAATACATTGTTCTTGGCAGGGCAAGCAAGTTTTTTTAACGCACGCCACCACCACCTCATGCGTGCATGTACCATCCCCTACCTCAATGGCGAGGGCAGCCACCACACCAGCACAATGCGTACCACTCGTGTTGCCACTCAGAGGTGAGCTATAATTTCTGTGGAAAATTGATCACCTACAGGCGCCAGGATAGCTCCTGTTGATACGACATAGATTCAATGATTGAGGCTGGCGAGAATCTAAAAAGATACGCTTTGTATCTAATTCGATTCATGCTAGGGCGTGTCATCAGTGGAGCCATATGACAGAGGCGGCGAGATAGATCGCACCGAGGCAGTTGGCAGCGCGTTTATCGTATCTGGTGGCAATCGCTCGGAATTGCTTCAGTTTTGCAAGGAAATTCTCGATCAAACGCCTGGCCGTATGCATGTCCTGGTGCGGTTTTGATTTGGGCGGGATGACGATCTTGACACCCGCGTGTTTGAGCAAATACAGAACGCGCTCCTGCGCATCATAGGCCTTATTAGCCAGAAATGCCTGAATCGCGGTGAGGAGACTGGGCAGCAGGGCATCTGCCCCGTCCAGATCGTACGCCTGGCCCGGCGTCAGATGAAAGCCGGTTGGGTTGCCCAGCGCATCGCACGAGGCGTGCGATTTTGGCGGTTAGCCCGCCCTTTGACCGTCCGCTGCACTCCGTTTCTTTGTCTCCCCTTTTGCGCCGGCGCTGTGCTGATGCGCACGGACGATCGTGGAATCGATCATCGCGTATTCGTTGTCGGCGTCTTCCGACAGATGCGCGAACATCCTTTGCCACACGCCGGTTTTGCTCCAGCGCGTGTGGCGCGTCTGGATCACCCTGAAATCTCCAAACCGCTCCGGTAGATCGCGCCAGGCAATCCCGGCGCGGTACCGGTATAACACAGCATCGACAAACAACCGGTTATCTCGGGCTGCGCCCCCAACATGCCCCTCCTGTCCGGGCAAGAAATCCTTGATCCGGTCCCACTGGTCGTCCCGCAACGCATACCGCCGTTGGCCCGTCCATAAGCCCCTCCCCTGGCTTATGAACAGTGAATCACACTCAGATTCTTGTGTGAATCCCCAAAGCGACGGCGCGGCTAACTGATGACACGGCTAGTGTGGTAATGAGAAACTTTCGAGGATCTTACGCTCCCTTCATATTACGTTGCGCGATGGTCGCGTTTCGGCGAAGCCCATGGAGCTTTGCTCGTCGAAGCGGGCTTTGTTGAAACAGTGTAGCAAAGGTCGATTCATCCAGCTCGGAAAGTTTTCTCAGGTCTGGGGAGAGGGTCAAATTGGACGGTTGAAAGGCCTCTTCACGAGTGGGCTCAGCTCGTAGGTTGAACGGACATACGTCGAGGCAATCATCGCAGCCAAAAATCTTGTTCCCCATCTCTCGCTGGAGTTCAGGAGCAATGGCGGTGTCCTCACCGCGCAGCTCGATCGTGAGGTAGGAAATGCAACGCGTGGCGTCGACGACATAGGGCTCGGTGATGGCCTTCGTCGGGCATGCCTGAATACAGAGCGTACAGCTTCCGCAAAGATCGGTCGCCGGCTCATCGGGCTCAAGCTCCAACGTCGTCAGGATCTCTCCGAGTAACAGCCAAGACCCATGCTCGGCTGAGACGAGATTGGAATGTTTGCCGATCCAGCCGAGCCCAGCCCGTTCGGCCCAGGCCTTTTCCATGATCGGGCCGGTATCCACGTAACAACGAGTATGCGCAGCGGGTGCTATCTCGCGAATAAATCTTTCAAGTTGCTGAAGACGGCGAAGCAGGACCTTGTGGTAGTCCTTGCCCCAAGCGTACCGAGCAATGCGGCCATAGCCGGGCTGTTCGTCGGCGCGATGTTCAGTGAGATAGTTGACTCCCACCGAGATAATCGATCGGCAGCCCGGGAGCACCTGACGAGGGTCGGCGCGTTTTTCGGGTGTCCGTTCCATCCACGCCATGCCCCCGTGATAACCGTGCCGGATCCATTGGGTGAGTCGATCAAAGAGACGCTGAGGCAGGGATGTCGGCCCGTCGTCAGGCGAGCCAGTGCATGGGGCTGTGCCGGCCGAAAAAGGGGTGTTGATGACAATAGATGCGATGCCGACCGCGTCGAATCCCATCGTACGTGCTTCTTGCTTGATCGTCTCTGTCAGAGGCATCGGTAACTCGGGAATCAGTGCAGAGCGGAACAGTCAAACCGGACGCTAAAGTGGGCTGAACAGCGGACTGATTGGCATTGGCCGCATGCGCCGACGATTTTCGTTTTCCAATCAGTCTTTTTTTCATCGAATCGACACTGGAGTCGGCCGGCCTTCGAGATGGTAGTCCAGGGTTGCTTGGTGCCTGGGATATGGGCGACCATGCAGCCTCGGGGGAATGGGACCTGACAGGGCCGCGCGGGTTCACCTTTTTCCATCAAGAAGCTACATGATAGTTCCGTTGTGGCTCGTGAATCTTCCAGTTCCTGTGCGCTGGTGTCGAAGGGTATCACCGGTATGAGCAGTACGAGCGAAATGAATGCAGAAAACATAGACCATTGTGAAATCATCGTTGTAGGATCGTAGCACAGTCCTGCGTCTTGCGGCCATGGAGAGGGCCGCGTAAAATCTTCTCGCTAGCTTCTGGTGGCCAAGGAGGTCTTATGCTCGCGACTCGGATCTCACAAAAAGAAGGCACATTCTATTTCATCGCCTATAAGGCCGGTGAACTCTTGAGCAAGGTTCGGTTTACGAGCCGATACTATTTCGAGGGCGAAGAGATCGAGCAGGCCAAGCTCTCTGAACACGATGAGGTGGCGCAGTTTATCGCGGGAATTGAGCGTAGTGAAAAGGGTTTTCAGCGTGTCCTGAATCGCCAGAAGATTAAACAGATCGTCAATTTCTATGAGACCGTCGTGGCTCAACCGATGATTCCGGGCACGGTGCTCCTCTTTACCGATGAAACACTTCGCTTCCAAAAGGCAGACGGCTCGGATTCAATCGGCCATCTGAGCGAGCCGAAGGGAAAGTATCTAGTGATCGACGGGCAACATCGACTTGCCGGCTTGCACTTTTTTCATGAAAAGCATCCCGATCAAAGCGCACAGGTCGAGGTGCCATGTTTGCTCTTCGATGGACGGAGCGCGGATTTCGCCACGGAGATGTTCGTTATCATTAACTCCACCCATACACGGATCAACCGATCGCACCTGGTGGATCTCTACGAAAAAGTGTCGTGGGAGAGTCCGGAAAAGAAATTTGCCGCGAAGGTCGTCAATCTCTTGTACGGCGAGTCAGACTCTCCACTGCAGTACAAGATCAATCGACTGGGAGGGCGGAGCAAGCAGGAAAAGTGGATTCTACAGTCCGAGGTGTTCAATGAACTGTTGAAGGTCGTGACGGTTCATCAGCGTTGGCTGGAATCCCATCTAGGCATGAAGCCTGACCGGTGCTACGCCTTGGTTCGTGATTACCTGAAGGGCGTCAGAGAGGTCATGGGCGAGGTGTGGGGACAGAACGATCGGTACATGTTCACTCGCGATGTCACGCTCAAGGCGCTGATTCGCGTGCTCGACGACCTGATCGTGGATCGGAAGCTCATCACCGATTGGGAGGAACAACGCTCGCACAAGCCGTTCGCCGAGCTCGTCAAACCCTGGGCGCCATTGACCAAAGAATTTCGGGCCGACGGGTTTTATGAGCGGTTTCCCGCGAAAGGTCAGCTGGAACGGGTGCGAAAAATTCATCAACGGCTGCTGGATGCGATTGTCGGATAAGCGAAGGAAGAGATCTTCCGCTCCGCTCCGGTTGATTCTCTTCCCGGTTTTTCTGGCGGCTACGGGATGGGGAGCGGTGAATTCCCTCGCGGCTGAGGCGGATAGGTTAGAGGTCGCCACAGAATCCGAGGGTGGAGTTCGGGCGACGGCGCAGGTGTTCTTTCCAGCGAGGCCGGAAGTTGTCCAAGCGCTGCTGGCTGATTACCTTCATTGGCCTGATCTCTTTGAAGTCCGAATGCGCGTGGCCGAATTGGATATCCGTGACGGGGTGGCCAGAGTGGACCTGCGAATCGAGCATCCTCTGATGCCCGGAGAGCGTCGGTTAGTCACTGAGTCGAGGACATTGGAAAACGGCGGTCTGGTGACCGACCTGAAGGGTGGGGACTTCAAGCGCTATCATCGAGTGTGGAAGCTCAATTCCGTTGAAGAAGGGAATCGGACGCGCGCCGATTTCGAGCTGATCGTCGAAATCGAATCCATAGTGCCGGACTGGCTGGTCGCGATTGCGATGCGGCAGGAACTCGAAGCCCACTTTCGCATCGTCAAACAGAAGGCGTTGGAATAGTCGAAGCAGTAACTGATATGACTCAGAATGCGAGACAGAAGAACACCGGAGGATCGCTGCTATCCGGGCTATATGTTATCCTCGACCCCGCAATCAGTGCTGATCGCACACTTCTCGATGTCTTGACGGCCTCAGCGAAAGGCGGAGCCAAGCTGTTTCAGTATCGGAACAAGACCGCCTCGATGAAGGTCGCCTATTCAGAAGCCTTGGCACTTAGAAAGATCGCCCATGAGTTGGGCGCGTTGTTCATCGTCAATGATCGCTGCGATTTGGCATTGGCGGTAGATGCCGATGGAGTGCATCTTGGACAAGGAGATTTGCCGGTTCAGCTCGCGCGAAACGTGATGGGGCCGAACAAATTGATCGGACTGTCGACTCACAACGCTGGGCAAGTGGCGGCTGCGGCGACCGTTGGACCGGATTATCTGGGCTTCGGGCCTATTTTTACGCCCGGTTCAAAGCTGGACCATGATCCGGTTGTCGGCATAGAAGGGCTGAGAGCCGTTCGTCGGTTGACCGCCCTGCCGATCTTTGCCATCGGCGGGATTGGGCTGACCCATATTGAAGAGGTGGTTCGGGCAGGGGCCAACGGAGCAGCGGTTATTTCCGCCATTCTGAAGGCCCCAGATATTCAGCAAATCGTCAGCGACTTCGTTTCGCGGTTTTCTGCAACAGCATCGCCAGCTTCTTGATGGGTGTTGATCGGGAAAGATGTGCAACTGTGGGCCGGAAGCGGCCCGGCATGCCGGATTCGTAGGGGAGAGGCCCGAGCACTGGCACGCCAGCCTGTTGGCAGAGGATTGCAATCGTCGATCTTTCTTGAGCGCGTGCGAGAGCCGATCGTACGGGCTCGGTACGATTGAGGACCAGGGCGAACATGTGAATCTTCTTTCGTCGAAGCGCGTCGATCGTCAGCAACGCATGATTAATCCCACCAAGCCCTGAGCGTCCGACAATCACGACCGGAAGCCGCAACTGTTTCACTAAATCCATTACATTGGAGCGCGGAGTGATCGGTACATGGACTCCGCCGACACCTTCCACAACCATGTACTCATAGTGACTTGAGAGGAGGCAATAGATTCGTCTAATCGTGTCTGGGTTGATGGATTGCTCGCCAAGCTGGGTGGCAGTCAGAGGGGCTACCGGCAACTCAAAGGAATAGGGACAGATCGCACCGAGGGGCTCCTCACTCTCAATAATGGACCGCAGCCGGGCGGCATCCGACCGAGCGGTTTTTCCTGCCGATACTCCCGTCTCAATCGGTTTCATGACACCGACTGAGAGGCCACGCTTCTTCAGATGCAGCGCCAACGCAGCTGCAACCAATGTCTTCCCGACGCCCGTATCCGTGCCGGTTATGAAAACGCCGTGGTTCATGGAATAAGGATCTTAGCTGTCAGCCATGGGCAATCAGTCTTCAGCTGTAGGCTGGGAGCTGTCAGCTATAAGCTCTTTTTACAGGTTCCTGCTGTCGCAGTTCCATACTTGCCCAGAGACATCCTTGAGCTGCGCCAGGTGGACGATGGTCCCGACGACCTCCTGGATGTTCGGTGGACGGCGCAGCGCATGGTCGAGCCAGCCGTTATCCTCGGGAAATATTCCCTCAGTCAAGTCGGTCTTCTGCCAGCCCGGCAGCAAGAGATTCACGCGAATATTCTGCGGTCCCCATTCCAACGCGGCCGTTCGAACGAGTCCGATCAGCCCCGCCTTCGAGGTAGCATACGCGCTTTGGCCCCTGGCGCCATGGAATCCCGTGTGGGACCCGATCACAATGATGGAACCGCCTCCGCGATCGATCAACGGAGGCGCGATCGCGCGAAGGCAATGAAAGGTGCCGGTCAGATTCGTGGCAATGACGTCATCCCAGATCCCCTCTGAATGGCGCGCAAGTAAATCGCTCTGTCCGATTCCGGCGTTGCACACGAAGGCCAACGGGCCGGATGTGCTGCTGGCGAACAGGTCGATCATGCGCCGAACTGATTCGCCGTCTCGGATGTCCGCGGCATAGAGATCACCGATCCCGCCTGCGGTCCGCACCTGTCGTAAGGTCTCTTCTGCTGTGGATTTGTTGCGATAGTAGTGCGCGCCTACGTACCACCCAGCCTTTCCGAATCCTTCACAAACGGCGCGCCCGATCCCACCGGAGGCCCCGGTAATGAGTGCTGCCTGACGAGTCGTGGTGTGGAGCTCCTGACCGGTTGAGGAGGGGAATGATGATGCTGAGAGTTCCATGCTTGAGAGGATTATGCGGTGAGAAGGAGCCCAAGGCAAGCACGAGTCGGAAGTCAGCGCATCATCAGTCGGCTTGCCGCTATTGGGACTCCTGTGATACCGTCAAAATCCAGCGTCTGGAGCACGAATATGCTGAAACGTGAACTCGTCATGCGATTGATAGCGATCATGAGTTTGTGCATGCTGTCCGGACTTCACCCATGGACCAAGGTCGCGGGCGCTGGGGAGACGGTCACCATCGCAAAATCAGAGGAGTATTTCCCTGATACCCCCGGAAGCCGATGGACGTATCGCGGTCAGATCAGCGAAGGACCTCTCCAGACAATTGAGCTTAAATTCTTTACGAACGTGTCGACGGTGGCTGGAACAAAAGCCATCAACGGCACCACCGTGACGGTGTTTCATGACACAAATCCCGGCAATCACGGGCCATCGGATAGTTTCTATCGACGAGATGCGGTCGGCATTGTCTACTATGGGTCGGAGCCTGGAACGCCGTTGGAGGAACAGATCATTCCCTATCAGATATTTCGGTTTCCCTTAACCGTCCCATCTTCATTTCAACAGTTTGATCGTAGCGGGCTCAATTTTGGGAGCGACATGGATCGTGACGGAACGGATGAAAAAGTCGATGTCCAAGGTTGGAGCGCGGTGGTCGGTCGCGAACCTATCACGGTTCCGGCCGGCACGTTTGAGGATACCATCAAAGTTGAAGCACGAATGAAGATGCAGATCCATCTCTCCGGCAGTCGTCATACCATCTCGGGAAGCGACGTGATGACGGCATGGTTCGCCAAAGGCGTCGGTCTTGTGAAATACTCAGAGCGACAGGAGTTAGCCGGCGCGAGAGAAGATCGGGGCGTCGTGACGGAAATCTCGGAAGAACTTGAAGAGTATGATGTAAAAACACAAAAGGCCTCATTGCGTGGATTCGAACCCACGACGGAGGGTGTTTTCGCTGATCACTCGGCTGATCATGAACTGGGCCAAGTAGTCTTCCCCACCCGCTTTCGCTCCTACCCCTGAGAAGCGGTGCCCTCCGAAGGGCTGACGAGAGACCAGGGCGCCAGTAATCGGTCGATTGAGGTACAGATTACCCACATCAAACTGTTCTTGGGCGATCGCAAGATTGGCAGGACTCCTCGTATAGACTCCACCTGTCAGTGCGTAGTCGGTTCCGTTTGCCATCTGTATCGCTTCGACAAAACTATCCGCCTTCGTGACTGCTAATACCGGCCCGAATATTTCCTCTTGGGTCAATCGGTGATGAGGTTGGATATCGACAAAGACCGTCGGTCCGACAAAATATCCTTCCTGAGCTACGGGACATTGCACGAGCAGCCGCCCTTCTTCACACCCGATTGAAATGTGCCGTTGAATGCCGGCTTGAGCCCTGGCATCGATCACTGGTCCCACTCTGGTGCCGGCCTTCACTGGATCACCGATCTCCAAACTCAATACAGCCTCTCTCAAACGTGCGACGAATGGGCCGTAGACCGAGCGGTGAACGATCACACGCGAACAGGCCGAGCATTTCTGTCCCGCATATCCTGAGAACGACGCGACGACTCCCGTGATCGCCTCGTCGAGATCCGCTGTCTCGTCGACAATGATGGCGTTCTTTCCACCCATCTCGGCGATCACCCGTTTGACCATGCGCTGTCCAGGGCTCACCCGAGAGGTCTCGTTCAGAATATGAAGCCCCACGGTCTTTGATCCAGTGAACGCGATGGTCGCAACATGAGAATGTGCGGTGAGCGCTTGACCTATTTCCGGTCCACCTGGAAGGCACGTCAAACAACCGGTCGGTACACCCGCTGCGAGCAAGATGTCGGTGAGCAGCGCGCCGATGTGAGGTGAGCGTTCGGAAGGCTTGAAGAGAACTGGATTGCCGCTCACCAGGGCCGCCGAGACCATTCCGGTCGGGATGGCGAGCGGAAAGTTCCATGGCGCGATGACCGCCGTGAGGCCCCGCGGACCATATATCCGTTGGTTCAGTTCCCCTGGGCTGGTGCCCAGCCGTACCGGCCGGCTCACGCGGTCCATCTCGTCTGCGTAATAGCGGAGGAAGTCGATGGCTTCGGCCACATCGGCGTCGGCCTCGCGCCAAGGTTTGCCGACTTCGAAGATTTCCCAGGCAGCCAGTTCGAAGCGACGACGGCTCATTTCGGATGCAGCCTTGCGCAGAATATCGGAGCGCACGTCCGGGTCGGTGTGCCGCCACCTATCCCATTCGTGCAACGTCAGGTCGATGATTGGGCCCAGATCGGACACCGCTGCGCTCCGCAGTTGGGCGACGACCTCGTTCGGCCTACAAGGATTTCGCGACTCTAACCATGGACCGGTCAGCTTGGAGCCGGAGACTCCACCTTCCCATTGTCGGCCAAGCTGAGCTTGAACCGATGCAATGGCTGTGTGCATGGCCTGGCGCACCTGAGCTTGTGAAAAGTCGCAGTGCGGTTCATTAGCGAACTCTTGCATGGGGTGTGTTGTCGTGACGTTGGGGGGAGGTGCTGAGGTTTCTGGAGGAGCGAGCAGCCGGGTCAGCGGTTGGGACTCCACGTACTCTTTTTTGAGGAACGACTCATTGGATGTATTCTCCAATAACCGTCGAACCAGATAGGCCATACCGGGGAGCAATCGGCCGACGGGAGCATAGAGCCGCACACGACGCTTCAGTTTGACCATGGCCTGTTGGAACGGCTCGGCCATACCGAAGATCATCTGGTATTCTCGCGCATCGGGGGCCAATCCCATCGCATCCGCATGGGCTTCCACGGCGGCTAATGTGCGGAGATTGTGTGTGCCGAACGCGGGACGGATCAGATGGGAGTGCTGAAACAGTATCGGAATCAATCGCTCGTAATTGATGTCCGTCTCCGCCTTCTGTTCAAAAAGAGGAATCGGCCATCCCGCTTGGCGATAGCGCACAGTATCAGCGTCCCAATAGGCACCCTTGACCAGTCGGATCGTCACGGGTACCTCACGCTTCTGCACCCAAGCCACCAGGTCCTGAATATCTTGTTCGGTTTCTCGGTGATAGGCCTGCAGGGCAAGTCCGGCATAGGGATAGGTTCGATGGGCTGGCTCGGCAAAGAGCCGCTTGAAAATGTGGAGGATGAGGTGTTTCGTCTCTGCCTGCTCCATATCGAATATCAATCCAGCCGGCAGGGATTGAGCAAGATCCACCAGCGGCCGGAGACGCAAGGCGATTGACTCGTAACTTCCATCAGGGTCAATGGGATCCAGTCGAGAGGAGAGCGCTGAAATTTTGAGCGAGAGCTGCACGCGCGGGATCGGTCCCAGATGGTCTTGCTCAAGCAGGGCATGGGGAGACCACGTTCTGGTCGCTTGCCCAAGGGCCGTCAACGCAGCCAGGCATTGGTCCCGATAGCGATCAGCTTCCTGTTCGCTGATCGTGGCTTCTCCCAGAAGATCGACCGACCAGGCACGTCCATCGTTCCAGAGCTGCGATAAGGCCGGAACGGCATCTTCGATCGACGCACCAGCTATAAACGTCTTGGCCATTTGTTCGATCTGTTTCCTGATCGATTTTCCGATAAGGCGGGCACCGATGTGTGTGGAGGCCAATGCCTTCAGCCCCCATTGGAGCCCAAAGAGCTCACTGCTTTCGTGGCCGAAATATTCTTCGGCGAGCGTGACGATTCGTTCATCGTCGTGGATCATGGGGAGCACGTCGATAAAGTGGAAGAGCTTAGTCTTGAACGATGCATCGTGGATGGCCAGATTGATCGCCGCCTGAGACCACCAACGGTTGTCAAAGATCGAGGGTGAAAGGCCGGCAGAGAGTTGGGCCAGTTGCTCGCCGATGCGGAGGATGGTCGGCTCAATTGAGGGCGGGGTGGTCATGACGACTCCTGAACAAGAGACTTGTGCCTGAGTTCAGTATACATGTCCGATAACCGATGTCCACGTCAGGACTTCCCCAGTCGATGCATCGTCGATGGCCCGACTGACCCATATCATTTGGGGTGTGGCATCGCTTATTATGATGACGGTAGAACACTTCATGACAGCTTAATCGTGTCTCTGTTGCGTAAGAGACGTGGTCGGGTTCAACCCAATTGGAGAGAGAAGCATGGCTGATGAACATGCCCATGGGGCTCAGCAGCCTCAGGCACAAGATAATTTGATTCCCGGAGTGAAACACGTCATCGCGGTCAGCAGCGGCAAGGGTGGGGTCGGTAAGTCTACCGTTGCGGCAAACTTGGCTTGCGCCTTGGCATTGGCTGGGGCAAAGGTCGGGCTGTTGGATGCTGATCTCTACGGTCCTAATATTCCTATGATGATGGGGAGCACGACCGGACCGGAACAGAAGGATGGCAAGATTATTCCTGTGGAGAGCTATGGGGTGAAGCTGATTTCGATGGCGTTTCTGGTCCCGGAAGAAGCCCCACTCGTCTGGCGTGGTCCGATGGTGCACCAGTATTTGCAGGCGTTCTTCCGCGATGTGCTCTGGGGGGACTTGGATTACCTCCTCATCGACTTGCCGCCTGGTACGGGGGACGTCCAGTTGTCCTTGTCGCAGATGGTACCGTTAGCCGGCGCGATCACGGTCACAACACCGCAAGAGGTTGCGCTCTATGACGTGCGCAAAGGTATGGCGATGTTCCAGAAGGTGAATGTCCCGCTTCTGGGCATCGTAGAGAATATGAGCTTTTTTGTCTGTGGGCATTGTGGGGAGCGGACAGAGATTTTTTCACATGGAGGCGGGGAGCGGGCGGCTACCAAAGTCGGTGTGCCGTTTCTTGGACGAATCCCGATCGATCCGGCCATTCGAGATGGCGGAGATACCGGGCATCCTATCGTCGTGGCTAGTCCAGAATCGCCTCAGGCAGTCGCGTTCCGGGATATTGCGAAGAAGGTCTCGGAAGCCATGGGGCATGCCGGGAAAGAAGGGGCGTCCATCGATAGTTTGCTTAAAAAGATTAAGCAACCGTTCAGCAGTAATTGAAAGCATTATTTGGGGGAATGCGTGAGTATGGCGGAGTTTGTGCGGGTTGCAGCGGCAATAGATATAAAACCCGGGCACGGCATTGTGGCGGAAGCGAATGGGAAAACGCTGGCTGTCTTCAATGTGGATGGGACGATCCATGCGATCAACAATACCTGTTGTCATCGAGAAGGCCCGTTAGGGGAGGGAGAATTAGAAGGCGACGTTGTCACTTGTCCTTGGCACGGGTGGCAGTTCAACGTAACCACCGGAGCATGCATGAATAACCCTTCTGCGAAGGTTGAAGCCTATCAGGTCAAAGTGGAAGGTGATGATGTGACGGTGTTGTTATAGTTTGCGAAGCATCCGGTCTATTTGGTCTCTTCGGTCTGTTTCGTCTGTCTTGTCCGATACCAGATAGACCAGGCTACAACAAGACAGACAATAATACTACTTCGTGATAACGAGGCCTTCTATGGCACCAGCCACCAACGATCAAACTGATATCGCAGCGGCGCTGGTGCGTCTCTACGTGTTTTTGACGCAGTACCTGGATCGATGTTCAGATGACGCTGCTCGGAAGAGCTACCCAGATTCCGAACTGCAGAGGCACCTTGATGAGACGCGTAAACAACTCATGGAGATTCTATCCGTGAATCCGGTCGTGAAGAGGAAATTGGCCGATGAGTGCGATCGGATTCTGGCGCTAGGAGGAAATTGTTTGAAATCTGGTGTGGCTGACACGACAACACGCGAGCTGATTCAAGTTGAGCGTGCTGTGCTCAGGAACAAGACGATTGCGTTGAGTGACTTGGTTGCAGTGTATCGAGCCTTAGCATGAACGATGGATGGGGAAAGACTCGACAGACACCAGCTCGCCGGGTTAGATAATCTGGAACGAGGGTTCAGCAGACCGGTTGAATTTGTACGGGAGGGAGAGGGGTATCGCGCCATCCTACGCTACGAAACTCTCCGGGCTATGACCGAGGCGCATCCTACCCAGCATGAAGCCCTGACGATCCTGATTCAAACTCTGCAGTCACAAGGGTATCGGCAACTCAAAACTCAAATGAGTTTTCGTGACGGCGTGTATCTTGGTTCGCAAGAACTCTGGGTAGAATATCCGGATCCGCCGGCACTGGATCCGGAGCCAACTGGTTTCATTGATAGAATAAAAAACTGGTTCAGGCCTTCCGTCAGCGGGTAACGAGTCATGAGCTTTGTCCCTCTGGAGCAGCTCCGAACGACTAGCTTAGCTATCGATTCCCAACAGTCACTGGACCACCGACCTCGGCTTCCCTCCTGGTTCAAGGTTAATGCGAAGACGGGGCCTGACTATCTTGAGATCAAACACACATTAGAACGGCTTAGTCTTCACACGATCTGTGAAGAGGCTCGTTGCCCCAATCGATGGGAGTGTTGGAATGCTCGCACGGCGACATTCCTGATCCTCGGCGATATCTGCACCAGGCGGTGCCACTATTGCTCTGTGGAAACGGGGAGGCCACTTGCGGTTGATGAGGCTGAGCCTTCTCGGGTTGCGGAAGCAGTGCGAGCCCTCGGCCTGCGCCATGCCGTCATCACATCGGTGAATCGTGACGAATTGCCTGATGGCGGAGCCTCAGTCTTTGCCGGCACGATCAGAGAGACCAGACGGCTGAACCCGACTTGCACGATCGAAGTATTGATTCCTGATTTTGAAGGCAACGAAGAGGCACTGACGACGGTCTGTGCGGAAAGGCCGGAGATTCTGAATCACAACATTGAAACAGTAAGGCGGCTCTTCCCATCGATTCGCCCGCAAGGGAAATATCAACGCTCAATTGACTTGCTCGCGAGGGCGAAGCAGCGAGGGTTGAAAACGAAGTCCGGATTGATCCTAGGGATGGGGGAGACACTTGACGAGGCGCGGGAAGTCATGCGCGATCTCCGGGCGGTGAATTGCGACATCATCACCATTGGTCAATATCTCCAACCGACCAGAGAGCATCTGCCCGTCGCCCGATTCTATGATCCTTCTGAATTTGCAATACTGAAAGAGGACGGGCTAGCCATGGGCTTCAGCCATGTCGAATCTGGCCCGCTGGTCAGAAGTTCCTACCACGCAGAGCAACAAGTCTCTTCGGATTGAGCATCAATTCTTTTTCCACCCGGATAAGACACAGCGTTGCGCGAACAATGGAGCGAATCGGGTAATGTCTTGAGCGATGTCGCTCATGAATCGATCGGCGATGGATTGGTCCTCGAAACATTCATACACGTCATCGAGAAAGCCGCCACGCAGCAGCGGGTGGCAGAGAAATTCCTGGTCGGGGCCAGTCTTCACTTCCAGCGGATACTCGATGGCTTGGACTCGCTCCAGGCCGAGTGCTCCCAGCCATCCTCGTCCTTCCTGTGCTGACGGACGTTCGTTTAGATAGGCCTGAAATCGTGCTCGCTCGTTGGTCAGCCCCTTCCGAATCATCGCTTGATCCACACGCTGCCACAGTGAATCGAATGTTCCATAGGACGGAAAGGTCAGGACCAGCTGACCTCCTGGTGCGAGGTGCGTTACCAAACCGCAAACGGCCTGGAACCTATCTGGACGAAAGAACATCACGGACAGGTTCCCAGTGATGCGATCAAAGGATGGCAGGTCAGGTGGGAGTGAACGCATGTCCATGCACTCGAACCGGAGCCACGGTAGCTGTGCGCCTTGAATGGCCCTCGCACGAGCGACCTGACCGGCACTCACATCGATGGCCAGCAGTTCACCGGCTGGGCCAATCTGCTCAGCCAGGT